>JAADIL010000107.1 GCA_013151355.1 Gammaproteobacteria bacterium | reverse complement strand
GGTCTGCCATACAGACCAAAACTTGCTGGAAACGGGGGTTTGAACCGGGGCTGCCCTTTTTTACCTTCAATGGATTCCAGCAAGGCGGTTTCTTCACCACAAATATACGCACCGCCACCCAGGTGGGTATGCAAATCAAAATCCACACCGGAGCCCATAATGTTTTTACCCAGCAAGCCTATCGCATAAGCATCATCAATGGCTTGCTGAAAACGTTCGTAGGGCTCCCAGAATTCACCACGAATATAGTTATAACCGGCAGTCGCACCGATGCTATAACCAGCAATAGCCATACCTTCAACCAGCGCATGTGGATTAAAACGCAGGATATCCCGGTCTTTACACGTACCCGGTTCACCCTCATCAGAATTACAGACGATATATTTTTGGCCCGGTGTATTGCGCGGCATGAAACTCCACTTCAGACCTGTGGGAAAACCCGCACCACCACGGCCACGCAGAGCAGACGTTTTTAATTCCGCAATAATATCTTCCGGCGAGGTTTTCTCTGCCAGAATTTTTTTCCACACTTCATAACCACCCTCACTCTGATAGACCCCCAGAGTCCAGGGTTTATTCAGGTGCAGATCTTTAAAACAGACTTCATTGGCCATTGCTTTTGCTTTCCACTCTAATCCAGGCTATCCAGAATTTTATCAATGGTTTCGGGAGTCAGGTGCTCATAATATTGCCTGTCAATCTGCAACATGGGCGCACCGACACAGGCACCCAGACACTCAACTTCTTTCAGGGTAATGCGGCCATCCGCAGTCGTCTCGCCCAGACCAATGCCCAGCCGCTTTTTAAAGTGAGCAACAACGTCATCCGAGCCACACAGCATGCAGGAAATATTCGTGCATACACAAATTTTGTGTTTGCCGACGGGCGTCAATTCATACATGGAATAAAATGTCGCGACTTCATAAGCCGAAACGCGAGGCATATCGAGATAATCTGCCACAGCATCCATAAGCTCAGTGGTGAGATAACCACCATTAGCTTCCTGGGCAATACGCAATGCCGCCATCACCGCAGACTGCTTTTGTTCAACGGGGTATTTTGCAACCCATTTATCAATTTCAGCGAGAGACTCTGTAGAAAGCACATTGTCACCTTGATTCATTACGGCTGCCATTAACGATCCACCTCACCAAATACAATATCCTGTGTACCGATAATTGCCACCACGTCTGCCAGCATATGACCTTTGGTCATCTCGTTCAGCGAGGAAATATGCGCAAAACCCGGCGCACGAATTTTCAGACGATACGGCTTGTTTGAACCATCTGAAACAAGGTATACACCAAATTCACCCTTGGGGTGTTCTACCGCGCTATACACTTCACCTTCCGGCAAAGCATAACCTTCGGTAAATAACTTGAAGTGGTGAATCAGTGATTCCATATCGCCTTTCATGTGTTCACGATTGGGCGGCGTCAGTTTGTGGTTGTCCAGCATGACCGGGCCGGGGTTTTCACGCAGCCACTTGATGCACTGTTTAATAATATTGTTCGACTGGCGCATTTCTTCGATGCGCACCAGATAACGGTCATAACTGTCACCCGTAAGACCCACCGGGATATCAAAATCCAGTTTGTCATAAACGGCATACGGTTGTTTTTTACGCAGATCCCACTCAATGCCGGAGCCACGCAACATCGGCCCGGTGAAACCCAGCTGCAAGGCGCGTTCGGGACTCACCACACCAATATCAACCGTACGCTGCTTCCAGATACGGTTATCGGTTAACAGGGTTTCATATTCATCGACGCAGTTGGGGAAACGACGGACAAAATCTTCGATAAAATCCAGCAAACTGCCCTGACGATTACTGTTTTTGACATCGACTTCTTTCTGGCTGTGCCATTTTGATGCTTCATATTGCGGCATGCGACCCGGTAAATCACGGTACACGCCACCCGGGCGATAATACGCAGCATGCATGCGTGCGCCGGAAACGGTTTCGTACATATCCATCAGGTCTTCACGCTCGCGGAAAGCATAGAGGAATACCGTCATCGCACCAATATCCAGCGCATGTGCGCCTAACCACATCAAGTGATTCAGGATGCGTGTAATTTCGTCAAACATGACACGGATGTATTGCGCACGTTCCGGTGCTTCAACACCCAACATTTTTTCCAGCGCCAGCACATAGCCATGCTCGTTACACATCATGGAAACGTAATCGAGCCGATCCATGTAGGGAATATTTTGATTATAAGGTTTGGATTCTGCCAGTTTTTCGGTGGCACGATGCAACAAGCCGATATGTGGGTCGGCACGTTCAATGGTCTCACCGTCCATTTCCAGCACCAGACGCAATACACCATGCGCCGAGGGATGTTGTGGTCCAAAATTCAGCGTGTAATTTTTAATTTCAGGCATTGTGACTGCCACCTTGATTGCCGGTCAGATGATCTGCCTGATCTTCACGAATCACTTTGGGCACCAGGGTGCGCGGAGTGATGCTGACGGGCTCATAAACAACACGGCGTTTTTCTGCGTCGTAACGCATTTCAACATTGCCGATCAACGGGAAGTCTTTACGGAAGGGATGGCCAATGAAACCATAGTCTGTCAACAATCGACGCAAATCCGGGTGGCCGGTAAACATGACACCAGAGATCAAAGGCCTCACGTTCAAACCAGTCGGCACCGGTCCAGATCGCCACAACAGAATCAATAATGGGTTCATCTTCATTCAGATAAACTTTAAGACGCAAGCGGACATTATGGGTGATGGACAACAAGTGATACACCACGGCAAAGCGACGTTCGTTTCCACCGGTACTTGGGGCTACTTCACGTTCATCAACGCCACGGCTGAAACCACTACCGGTTGCGCCTGTGGTCTCCCATTCGGCCTGACCAAAGGTCAGATAATCAACGGCACAAAGATCCGAGAGTTGCGCAAAAGCAAAATCCGCTTCGTCACGCAAGGCGGTACATGTCACCAGAACGTCTTTGGCGGCAATTTCAGCGGTCACTTCGGAAAAAGCAACATCAACGGAAATCGCATGACCAAAACGGTCTTGCAAGCGCCCAACAAGTTTGTCGACAGCATTACTCATCAGCAAAAATATCCCTCACCCTCTCCACTTCTTTAACCAACTTTCACAAACACGCATTTTTACTGCGCACACATCCCTTCAGCCCTGGTCAGAGGCGCTAACGGGCAATGGTGTTTGTGCGTTTTATTTTATTTTGTAACTGTATAATGCCGTACAGCAACGCCTCTGCTGTGGGCGGACAACCTGGCACATAAATATCCACCGGCACAATGCGGTCACAGCCGCGCACCACCGAATAGGAGTAATGATAATAACCACCACCATTGGCACAGGAGCCCATGGAAATAACCCAGCGTGGCTCCGACATCTGGTCATAAACCTTGCGCAACGCAGGTGCCATCTTGTTCACCAGCGTACCGGCCACAATCATCACATCTGACTGGCGGGGGCTGGGCCGGAAAATAATACCAAAACGGTCAAGGTCATACCGTGCTGCACCCGCATGCATCATTTCCACCGCACAGCACGCCAGGCCAAAGGTCATTGGCCACAACGAGCCGGTACGCGCCCAGTTGATGAGCTTGTCAGCAGAGGTGGTAACAACCCCTTTTTCAAGTACGCCTTCTAGTCCCATTCCATCGCTCCTTTTTTCCACTCGTAGGCAAAACCCACGACCAGAATCGCCAGAAAGACGAACATGACCCAAAAGCCATACACACCCAGTTCTTCCAGCACCACAGCCCAGGGGAACATGAAAGCAATTTCCAGATCGAAAATGATAAACAGAATCGCCACGAGATAAAAACGCACATCAAACTTCATGCGCGAATCTTCAAAAGCTTCGAAACCACATTCGTAGGGTGACAATTTGGCATCATCAGGACGCTGTGGTCCCAGCATGTAAGCCATGGCGATTGGCGCTATACCAAAAATCAACCCCAGCAACAAAAACACCAATATCGGTACATAATTTTCAAGCATGAAGATTCGAATCCCGCCCGCAGAATATTATTATTATTTTTGTAGTTATTAGTTGTCGTTAACCGCGCAAACCTTCGTCCACTTCTCTTCCCTTTTTATAAAATAAACAAGGTATAAAAAGCAGCTGAACGATCCGGCACAAATCGTTTGCGCGAACCACCGAGTCTAGGCTAGTTCAAAAGAGCTTGTCAAGGCGAGATGATTTGGCAATAACCCATAGGAATCAACATGTTATTTATAGTTGATATTTGCACCAAAGTCGGGCATACCCCATGCAGGCAACAGGTTGCCTGCAATAAAATGGGTGCCGATGGCCGGAGTCGAACCGGCACGGCTTACGCCACTACCCCCTCAAGATAGCGTGTCTACCAATTCCACCACATCGGCAATGTTTTTTTCCGGCGCACATGTCTGCGCGCCAGTCCGGTGGGTGCTGCTATGCACCGCACCCGGCAATCAAACATGAGGAAAATATTATGGGCTTTCGGGTGCGTCGCTGGTCTCACCCGATGTTGTTGCCCCGGAATCAGGGATAACCGGCGCATCAGTATTGTTCTCGATGGCTGGTGATACGTCTTGCGTTATCGGCACATCAGTGCCCTGCTGCTCCATAAGGCTGGTGGGCACATCTGTCGTCCGAAACATATACGCCATGGACAAGCTGGTCAGAAAAAAAATGGTGGCCAAAACTGCAGTGAAGCGCGAAAGAAAATTGCTCGCACCCTGTGCACCAAATACCGAACCCGATGCACCGCCTGCGGCCCCGGCACCAAAGGCTGCACCAGCATCCGCCCCTTTTCCGTGCTGAATTAACACCAGGCCAATAACGGCTATGGCCACTAAAATATGGACTGCCAATAATGCTGTTTGCATAATTTTCCTGCTCTACATTCTTGAAATAAAAATAAACAGTGTTATCTGTTGCTCTTCTGCTCAACAACCGGGAGTGACTAGCCTGCGCGACAGATCGCCAGAAAACCTTCCGCATCCAGCGACGCACCCCCAATCAGTCCGCCATCAATGTCTGCCATCGCAAATAATTCAACAGCATTGTCAGGCTTCACGCTGCCACCATAAAGGATTTGTACTTTTTCTGCGACACCCGCATCTTTTTCTGCCACACGCTGGCGAATAAAGGCATGCACATCCTGCGCCTGTTGCGGTGAGGCAGTCTTGCCGGTACCAATGGCCCAAACCGGTTCGTAAGCAATAATGCCCGCACCAATGGCTGCGATGCCCACTTTGTCGATAACGGCATCCAGCTGGCGTGCAACCACAGACTCCGTGTCACCCGCTTCGCGCTCTTCCAGCAGCTCACCGACACACAGGAGCGGAGTCAGGCCAGCGGCCTGCGCTGCGTTGTATTTTTGTGCGACCAGTTCATCGCTCTCGCCATAAAGCGCACGTCGTTCGGAATGCCCGACAATCACGTACTCACACCGGTGATCCAGCAGCATGTCGGCAGAAACTTCACCAGTAAACGCTCCAGACTTTTCCGGGCTCAGATTTTGCCCACCCCAGGAAACGTCACTACCATCAAGCAAACTGGCGGCCTGCGGGATGTAAATAACAGGCGGACACACCACCACTTTGGCACTGACACCTTCAGCAACACCGGTTCTGATGCCATCCAGCAGCTGCTGGTTAGCTTCCAGTGAACCATTCATTTTCCAGTTGCCAGCTACCAGTGTTTGACGCATACGCTTTATTTCCTTTCTTGTTACTTTTTACTGTTGCTACCGCCACATCACACCGCAGCGACAGACAGGCCACCACAGCCTGAAAATCAGGGCGCAAAGCTTAACCGCACAGCGGCCAAAAGACAATCGGGAATGATGGTTCGCAGAGCCACCGCATTCCGTTCATCTGCTCTCAAGTATCATTTCTGCCATCGATAGCCTGAATCAGTGCTGTCGTCCGCGACTTTAGCAGCGCCGTAATCGTAATTAATTACAGCATCAGTAATGAATTGGACACTCATCT
Organism: Gammaproteobacteria bacterium; assembly: GCA_013151355.1. Classification (GTDB taxonomy): domain Bacteria; phylum Pseudomonadota; class Gammaproteobacteria; order SZUA-152; family SZUA-152; genus SZUA-152. The sequence continues at coordinate 1,911 of JAADIL010000107.1, read as the reverse complement.
TTTATTCTCTTTAGCAGTGGAGTCAGTTGTACTTTTATTTTACTCTATTGCCGAGAGCCAACCCGACAGACTCAAGGATCGAGAGCAGTAAAACAAGAGTTTACAGCCATCGCCAGCAGTTCCCGCTGAGAAACATCCAACGTAAATTAACGCGTTGCAAACGGGCCCGAGTGTTTTTAACAGGATGAATTGCTGTTTTCAAAGCATTATCAGCGTAAACAAACACAAATATTTAACCTGAATCCTGCAAGTGCTCGCACTTGCAGGATTCAGGTTAATTTAAATGCAAGAGCTATCGCCACATCAATCGTTCAGACAATAACGAAGTTTTTCACATTTTTGCGTAATAAGGATGACATCACAATGAATGACACAACGGATTTTAAATGCATTGTCCTGTTCGCCGCCATACTGGCTCTGACAGCCTGTGGTGGTGGCGGTGGCGGGGAGTCAACACCTTTACCCGTGGACACGTACACCAAAACTGTTGAACTTCCTGATACTGCGAGCCCCTGGAATGAACTCTTTTCGGACAACAGCCTGACCGGGGCTCACTACCAGGGGCTGGTACTGGCGCAAGACATCAAGGGCTCCGGGCCACTTACCAAGCTGTCTTTCCGCTTCGCAACAGGCTCTACAGGCAACTCCTGCCCCAATGTTACGATCAGAATGGGCCACACCAGCGTCACGGATCTGGACATAACTTACGCCAACAACGCAGAACAGGGTAGCGGCTCTTTTATGACCGTATTTGACGACACCACGCTGAACATCCCCGGCGGTAATACAGGCGATTATTTCACCATCCCGCTCAATGACACATTCAGCTATAACGGTGTGGATAATCTGGTTGTCGACATTATCTCCGGAACCTGTACTGGCAATTCGGATCTTGCCGCAAGTACAGCCACGGCCCTCTATGCCGCACTGATCCGGAGCCCTGATAGCGCAACACTTACCGGTAATACTGGTAATACCCTGGCGCATATGCAATTCACTTTTGCCGGTGGCGATAACTCTGTTGATCCGGGCGTGGGCACATTGCCGTCTTTGGGGAATTCTTACCCCTTTAATGCTGACGGTACTGGCATCGGAAGAAAAGTCCAGCTCCTCTATTCCGCATCTGATATTAATGGCGATGGCCTGATAACGGGTATTGGCTTTCCGGTGGGTGAATTGACCACAGAGCAAACCTTCACTGTTACCGTTAAATTAGGCCACTCTACCCGGTCGGCACTGGTCGACGGCACGTTTGCGAACAACTACTCCGATACCCCGGTCACTGTCGGCAGTGATCTGACATTCACCGTCCCGGCGGGTATCGTGCGGGGCGATTTTGTGTGGTTACCTGTCACCGGATCATTCACCTACAATGGCATAAACAACCTGATCCTTGAGGTAGAAACCACGAATAATAATCTGGCCTCAGACCAGACAAAATGGTGGTTTCGTTCTGGCACAGGCACAAACAACCGGCTTTTTGGTAATCTGGGTGCTGAAACAGGTACTGCAAGTGACGACTACTATTTTGCCAAATTCCGTTTTGAGGGTGGCACTATAGACGCAGGGCTGTCCGGCACCACGAGTCTCCCCCAAGTATTTGACAATACGCCCGATGGTGCCACGACACAAAGTTTGTATCGTCCCGTGGATCTGGGCACGGGAGGGATGATAGAGAGCATTGCGGTCAGACTGGTAAATGATTCCATAGCAACAACGCATAACAACTATACGATACGAATGGGACATACCGACAAGACTTCGCTGGACATCAACGATACCTTTGCCAGTAATATGGACGAAGACATGACGGTGTTCAGCGGCTCATATGCCGTGCCTGCCGGACTTAAAGCGGGTGACTGGGTAACCATCCCCCTGGACACAGGCTTCAACTACGACTCCACCCGGAAT
>JAADIL010000221.1 GCA_013151355.1 Gammaproteobacteria bacterium | reverse complement strand
TGGGAAAGCTGATACGTCAGACTTGTCAAGCTTTTGAGGTTGAGGTTTTGAAAAGTGTAGTGAGCAAAGGCTATGTTATCTGTTGGTGTCAGCGCCGCCGGGTGAATTAAGTGCTAAAAACACTCTACGTTTAAAAAAACACCAGGTACTTAACGCAAAGATCGCAGAAAACACAGAGTTTTTAGTGTTTTTTCTCTGTGTCCTCTGCGTTCATAACACGCTATCTGTCAGCATCACTCAACATGACTTTCCCCAGCGCTGGAACGCTTGCTCCGGGGGTTAAGCCTCTGGGTTCTGGCTAAAAACACGCCGGAATGACGGTATTTTCAGCAACTAATGGGCTAAGTCGCCATGTTAGTGTTTAATCTCTATGGGTTCAATTCCCCGCAGCTTGCTGCGAGGAGTTAAATCCAGAGAGATCAAAATAAATATTCGTTTTCAGTGATCAGTGAAAAACTCATACTTAATGGTTGCCGTCTTACGGTTGCAGTAATCTGATCTGGCCCCATACATTTTCCATGCTATCGCTTTTATCGCGCGCACCAAAACCAGTTAGAAAAACCTTGCCATAATCACTGAAAGAGACAAGGTTGTTAAACGTGAATTCAATCTCATATGTAGCCCCGAAATGAGCCATTGAGCTGGTGGCTTCAACAAACCGAAAAATCCAGTAGTCTACCAGTTGAGTCTCGGCAACAAATCTGGAACATCGTAATCTGAGATTAGTGATATTGTCATTTGCCTCACGCATGGCGACAGCCGTAACCACTGAGCCAAACGGACAATTTGCTTCTACTTCTAACGGGTTATCAGGAATGCTGCCACTACGCCTTGCCATGCTGCCTTGCAAGCCAGTCGCTGTAACTTCACGGGCATTGATTAACATTGTAGTTACTGCCCCGTTGGTTGCCCTGAATCCCAGTCCTGTTACTACCCAACCGACCGGTAGCGAATCCTGAACTTCCAGATAAGTTTCCCGACCTGGCACATGGACACCTATTGGGGAGCTCCATTTTGTTGCAAATGCGTTGGCTATGACTGTCACCGCACGCTCGGCGCTGCTATCCAGAGCAACACCACCATCGTGTCTTAATTCTGCACGGGTCATCAGGACCTGACCAGCAATAGTGCCAGTGTCTACAGTGACACCAATTTCCCGCTGGATTGTATTATCTGCTTCAAGGCTGTCAACGGTCCAGACGATTTCGCCAGTGGCACCATCCGGGGTTCCGTCATCACTGATGCTGTTGACGGTGACTCCCGCAGGCAAAGCCACACGTAACTCAAGATTGGTCAGTGTCGTCGTAGTGATATTGTCAATGTTGAGCTGATATACAAGGTCCTCACCCGGGATGGCCTGATCTTTCGAGGTACTCATGGCCAGCTGTGACATTGGACTGTTATTCACTGCTACTGTTTTGATCTTGTTAATATTGTCAATAACCTCCGACGAAGAGACCCGAATCGATGCATTGATCAGGGTGCCTGTTGGCACATCCGGTGGTGATAACACGACGGCATTAATGGTAATGGTACGACTCTCGCCTGGGGACAGTGTACCCAGTCCCCAGGAAGCTTCCTCTCCATCAACGCAGGTACTTTCACAGCTTGTATCCGGCTCAGCATCAACTGCCGCATGAAACTGGAGTTGTGATGGTACCCGGAATTGCATTTCCACCATGTTAACCGGTACAGCAGATATGTTGCTAACGGTAATGTCGTAAAGTAAACGCTCGTTCGCAACCACCGGATCAGATGCCGCGCCAATATTCAGCGTCAATGGAAATGTGCTGGCTACAACGGTCACCGCATGCTCGGCACTGCTATCCAGAGCAATACTGTCATCATCATCGTGTCTTAACTCTGCACGAGCTGTCAGGATCTGACCAGCAATGACGCCAGTGTCTACAGTGACACTAACCTCTCGCCGGATTGTATTACCTGCCGCAAGACTGGCAAGGGCCCAGACGATTTCACCCGTGGCATCGTCCAGGGTTCCGCCATCACTGATGCTGTTGACGGTGACTCCGGCAGGCAGCGTCGAGCGTAATTCAGGATTGCTCAGTGCCGTCGCGGTGATATTGCCGATGTTGAATTGATATACAAGGTCCTCACCCGGTATGACCGGATCTTTTGAGGCGCTCATGGCCAGCTGTGATATTGGACTGTTATTCACGATCACTGTTTTGGTGACATTAACAATGTCAATAATATCCGGCGAGGTGACCCGAACAGGTGTATTGATCAGGGTGCCTGTCGGCACATCCAGTGGCGACAGTACAACGGCGTTAACAGTAATGGTACGACTCGCACCTGCGACCAGTGTTCCCAGCGTCCAGGATGCTTCCGTTTCATCTGTGCATGTACTTTCGCAGTTTGCATCCGGCTCGGTGTCAACTGTCGGATGAAACCGGAGTTCTGCCGGAACCGTATACACCACAGAAACATCAGTTATCGGTGCAGCCGAAACATTACTCACGGTCATCGTATAAAACGCTCTCCCATCCGCATTCACCGGCCCATCGACGGTTACATCCAGTAAAAGGTGCGGTTTAACCGTCAGTGATACTGTGGCCTGTGTATCATTGGCGCTATCACGAACGGTCAGTCGCGCTGTGTAACTGTTACTTGTTGCATAAGTATGTTCCCGAGATGCAATATTGGCACAGTCGTCGATGGTGTAGTCGTCTGTCCCGTCATTATCGATATCAAGCATACAGGTCAGCGTATCCCCCTCCGGGTCGCTGACTTGCCAGTAAAAGGTAGTCGCCACTGTCGAATAGGCTGGATCAGGACTTGCGGTGAACTCGCTGATCACCGGTGGTGCCGATGACACCGTCAAATCAATCTCTGTTAATACCGGAGAATTCGCGCCATCTTCGACAGTCAGACGAACCTTGTAAGTACCTGCCTGTGTATAGGTGTGTGCCTGCGGGGTGTCGTTGGCGCAGTCATTAATAGTGTAATCATTGGTACCGTCGGCATCGATATCCAGTTTGCAGGTCAGCGTATTGCCGTCCATATCACTGATATTCCAGCCAAAGGTCACGGCATCACCCGTTTTCGGGGCATCCGGGGTCGCATTAAAACTGTCAATTTGTGGTGGCGCATTGCTTGTGCCCGCAGGGGTAACCGTGACATTCATGCTCTTTTGCACTGCTGTGTTGATGCCATCATCAACTGTCAGGCGTACCTCGTAACTCCCTGTCTGCGCATAAGTATGCGTTTGCGAACCGTTGGCACAGTCATCAATGGTGTGTTCGTTTGTGCCATCTCCATTAATGTCCAGACCACAGGTTAGCGTATCGCTTTCTGCATCGGTAATGGTCCAGCTGAATGTGGTCGGTGTGTCGACATTCACAAGGGTCAGGCTTGCCGCCATGGTATCGATGACCGGTGCTGCATTAACAGTGATTGTGATGGCGTCGGTAGCCATCGCTCCGTCACTGTCCGTCGCTTTTAGCGTGACGGTATGACTTCCTGTGGAGAGCGTGGAGGAAACAGCCGTACCTGTGCCCAGTTGACCATCAGTACCGGACGACCATTCAAGACTGGCCCCGCTTAATGTACCATCATCATCGTCCGAGCCGGTGCCAGCGAAGGAAATGTCGCTGTTTTCGGGATGGACGCTCCCATCTGTCGGCTCAGTGATTGTGGCTACCGGATCTGAAGAATCGTCCTCCCCACCACATGCGCCCAACAACAACGATAAAGAAATAACAACACCCTGAATCCATTTCACTGACGACATAACAGTCTCCCTTCCATTTTTTGTTTCTGTTTCTTTGTCACAATCCAAGCCGAATAAAAAATCATATCCGTCATTATTGCCATGAAGTTCACGGGCAACGGCGTGGATTCCGGCTTTCCTGAAAATATGCAAGCGCAATACCGCACAACGCAAAAATGTGGATGTTCTGCCAGTACGAGATTTTAAATTTTCTGTTTGCTTACATTAACATTAAAATCAATGTCACGAACCGTGCTGATTTTGTTTTCAGCAATCGGCTTCGTAATGCGATGCTGACCAGGTATCTTTACATCCTTCGTGGCGGGATTAATAACACTCACATAAAAGATCTTTTACAAGATATGCTGCATCAAATACCCCGTCAAGCATTGTGTCTTCACTCAAATCCCCATATAGAAATATCTACATAGAAACCCCTACGTAGAAATACTCAAAAAATGGAAATTGTATAAGTTACTCAATTTTCATTTCTTAACATGGAAATATATGCATAAAAATTCACCAGTGATCAAAACCATTATTTTATGCCCAAACTTTTCAATCGCCAACAAACAAACTGATTAATCTTGTGAGGTGAATCAAGAGTTGAATTATCAGCCACAAACCGGCAGGCCAATTTACCATCATTACTGATGTATCGCCATCTCGGCATTGTAAGTCATTGATCTTTGGAGAGGGGTATTTTTAGCTCTTAATTCATGTTACACGGAATCTGTATGATCTTTACACAAATACTGTGCGTGTACATAGCAAGGCATCCGTTCCTGTTTGTTCAGAGCGGTGGAAAAAGTTTGTCTTGTTTGCGTTATGTTTGTGGGCAGGTGTTGATACGCCAGGGCTTCAGGCTCAGGAATGGAAATTGAGTAATTTAATGACAAGTGACGCTCTGATTTGGTCCGTATTCGTCTGAAGCGCCTGATGTTGGTGTTCGTTCTGGTTGAACAAAAGTGCAGGAACAGTCGTTCTGTTTCGAGTTTTTGTGATTGAGGAACGGGCGAAGACAGGCTGAAGCCGGGATGCAAGACAGAGAAGTTATTTTGTGCGCGTTTCTTACCCCGGATAAATCCCGCCCAGCACTACGGGGCGGTGTGCACCTGTCACTCCGGGCAGGTTACCCGGGCGTTGGGCCAGTCTTTCCCGTGCCAGCCATGCAAAGGCCACGGCCTCCACCCATTCTGCTGCCAGACCGTAATCACCGCTGGTTTTCACGGTTGTCGATACACGTTTTTGTACAATGCGTTGCATTAAATCGGCATTGTGTGCCCCCCCACCACATACCACCAGTTCCATATTTTCTGCGGCATATTTTTTGATGGCATTGGCAATGCTGGTGGCGGTGAGTTCGCTCAGCGTGGCTTGTACATCGACGGGGGTGAGCGTGTGTTCGAATTTGTCGAGATGTTGTTGTAGCCAGCCTGAATTAAAATGTTCACGCCCGGTGGATTTGGGCGGGGCTAACCGGAAAAAGCTGTCTTTTAATAACGAGTCCAATAATTGTAAATTTACGGTGCCGGAAGCAGCCCACTGACCATCGTGATCAAAAGGCTGTTGTTGCTGTTGCTGAATCCAGCTGTCCATCAGTATGTTGCCGGGGCCGGTATCGAAGCCGGAGGCGGGCGTTTTTGTATCCGCTGGCAGCAGGGTCACATTGGCCATGCCACCGATATTGAGGATTATCCGGGCGTGTGCATCACGGCCAAAAAAAGTTGCATGAAAGGCGGGTACTAACGGTGCTCCTTGCCCGCCGACAGCCATGTCGCGTCGGCGGAAATCAGCCACCGTCGTGATGCCGGTCAGCTCGGCGATGGTATTGGGATCACCAATTTGCAGGGTGAAACAGTGTCCTTTTTCCAACCCCGGCCGATGGCGAATGGTTTGCCCGTGACTGCCAATAGCATGAATTTCCGCAGCGTCGATGTCGGTGTCGGTTAACAGCTGCTTGACGGCTGCGGCAAAGGTGTTGCCCAGTACGATGTCCAGTTGCCCCATGCGGTCGATTTCATTGTCACCCGGTGTACACAAGGCACGAATATCATTACGCAGTGATTCGCTCAGAGGGTAATTGATGGCATGGTGCAAAACCGGTTGCTCATCGGGAAAACTGACCAGCACTGCGTCAATGGCATCGAGGCTGGTGCCGGACATGAGGCCGATGTAATAATTCATGGGTTTTGGCGCTGACTACTCTTGCCCTTGTTGTTTATCTTTGTCGTTAAGTGCGACGGTGGTGCGTTGCAGCACGTCAAGCAACGCGACCAGACTGCGTGACTTGTTGAGGAAGTCAGCCTTGTATTTTTTCTTGATGGGCGCTGCGTCCGGCAGTTTAACGGTCAGTGGATTGCGGTGCACACCGTTAACACGGAACTCATAATGTAAATGCGGTCCGGTGGAACGACCGGTAGTACCCACGTAGCCGATGGTTTGTCCCTGTCGCACACGTTTGCCACGGCGCATGCCGGGTTTGATACGTGACATGTGCGCGTACAGCGTGCTGTATTTACCACCATGTTGAATAATGACAGTTTTGCCGTAACCGCCTTTGCGTCCGACATGAATCAGTTTGCCATCACCGGCAGCCTTGATGGGGGTGCCACGTGGTGCTGCATAATCAACACCATGATGATTTTTTCGTTTTTTCAGAGTGGGATGATAGCGCTTGCCGAAGCGGGAGCTGATACGGGTGAAGTCCACGGGGGTGCGGATAAATGCCTTGCGCATGCTGCGGCCGTCGGGTGAATAATAATCGGACTGGCCGCTGGCATCGGTGTAGCGCAGGGCACGCCAGCTCTTGCCGCGATTCACAAATTCGGCAGCGAGAATATTACCATCACGTTTTTTCTGTCCGTCGAGAAAAAGTTCTTCATACACCAGGGTGAAGTGATCGCCACTGCGGATGTCTAACACAAAATCGATATCCCAACCGAAGATGCCCGCCAGTTCCATAATCAGGTTGTCCGAGAGGCCTGCTGCCTGACCCGCGAGAAACAGCGAAGAATCAATTACACCAGTGGTGTTGGTGACGCGGACTTCCATTTGCCGGGTGTCGGTTGCAACCGCAAAATTATCATCGGCGTCGCGGCTTATCTTTAGTGTGCTGAGATCATCTATCTTGTAAACCAGTTGTTGCAGTTTGCCATTGTCGATGCCGAATTCGAATTGTTGTCCGGGCATCAGTCGCTTGAGTGCAGAGGTGGACTTGTCGCTGCGCATAACACGATCCAGTTCTTGCGGGCTTAATCCCTGACGGGCAAAAATCAGTGCCAGGCTGTCACCGCTTTTAACAGTGGCGGTTTTCCAGTCGATGTCTTGCCGGGTGTGTTCAGCGGGGAGAGGGAGTGTTTTTGCTGTCGGTTTTCCATCGGGAATGGGCAGTGGCAGGGTAATGCGTGTTTGTGTGGAAGTGCTTGCCGATGATGTTGCCGCTTCGAGCGGCGTGTGGGCATTGGCTTGTGTTTCTCTGGTGCTGTCGGCCATCAGCACAAAAATACTGATGATGATGGCCAGGCTCGTGGCCACCCCTATCCAGTGTGTTTTGCGGTTGATCAGACGGCTCCCCGGATTTTGTTTGGGTACAGAATCGTCAGGTTGATTACCTGCGGGTTTGTAATCCCGTTGCATGCTGGAATGATGGTGAGTAGTTTTACGCATAGGCTCAGGTATTAACTGATGGTTGTAAGTGTTTGTCCGACCCGTTCGTATATCGGCAGCATGAATGTTTGCCTGACCCGTTATATATCGGCAGGCAATGGCAGTCAATGAAGGAAAAAGGGTGAAATTTGTGTAACTTGGCCTGTGAACCGCATGTTTTTTATATTTTTGTCGCAGAATGGGTTGATAAACAAGTTAGTTTCAGATCCGTTAGCCACGTTATTTAATGTTATTTTGCCGTTTTTTCTGTTGTTGTATTGATTATATATCTTGTTGGTACATAGCTGCATCAGCAAGAGAAAAGAAACTGGGAGTTTGCTTTCGACTCGGATACTATAGGCGCGTCCCTCAATGGGGGGTGGTGCAAAGGAAGGCATGATGCCAGCCCCGTGAGTGGCGAACAAAATAAAAACGGGACTCACGATTAGAAACATAAGGAACGTATCATGAAAAATAAACTATTTTGCATGGCCTTGCTGCTTGCCGGGCTTTTACTTGCGGCACCTGTGCTGGCAGTAATGGACCAGGCCGCAATACCACCAGAAGGTGCCTACGATGGCGTGCTGGTAAAATTTAAAGCTGGTGTAAGCCAGACGCGCATGAACCGCGCGTTCAGAAGGGCGGGCAGTCAGCAGCATCGGGCTTTTCGCAGTCGTCTGGTGCGGGGGCTGACCCGCGCAAGCATCCGTCGTGGTAACTCCCTGTCCTCGACGTTGCGTACTCTGCGTAATAATCGTGACGTGGAATTTGCCGAGCCGAATTACATACTGCATGCTTATGCAGTACCTGACGATCCTCGCTTCGACTCGCAGTGGGCCTTGCACAATACCGGTCAGACCGGCGGCGTAGCAGATGCTGATATTGATGCACCGGAAGCCTGGGACTTGCAGACGGGTGGCAACGTGATTATCGCGGTGGTGGACACGGGTGTGGATTACAATCACAACGACCTGTCCGGCAACATCTGGAACAACAGTGCGGAGATTGCCAACAACGGCCGTGACGATGACGGCAACGGTTTCGTGGATGATGTGCGTGGCTGGGATTTTGCCAACAATGACAATAATCCCATGGACGACAACGATCATGGCACCCATTTGTCCGGCACTATTGCTGCCAGTGGCAACAATGGCACCGGCATGGCAGGGGTCAACTGGTCAGCGCGTATCATGCCGCTGAAATTCATGGATAGCACCGGGGCCGGTAGTTCTGCCGACGCCATTGCTGCCATTGATTACGCCGTGGCTAACGGTGCCCGGGTTATCAACGCCAGTTGGGGTGGTGGTCCTTTCAGTTCGGCCATGTTTAACGCCATCAGTGCTGCCAATGACGCTGGTGTATTGTTCGTCGCTGCGGCGGGTAATGATGGTGCTGACAATGATCGCACACCCAACTATCCGGCAGATTATGATCTGCCGAATGTGATCTCTGTGGCAGCCACCGATGACGCCGACACTCTGGCAGGTTTCTCCAATTTCGGGGCCAACAGTGTGGATCTGGGTGCACCCGGCGTGAGCATTTTGAGCACCGTGCGTAACAACGGCTATGCCAGCTTCAACGGCACCTCCATGGCCGCGCCTCATGTGGCCGGTGTTGCCGCACTGGTCGTGGCAGATAATCCGAACATTGGTATTTCTGCATTGCGCGCGGCCCTGCTGGATAACACCGATGCAGTGGATGACCTGGCGGGACGTACGGTTACCGGTGGTCGGTTGAACGCTTTCGAGGCACTGGGTGGTGGTACGACACCTCCACCTCCACCGCCCCCACCGACACCGGAGGTTAATGTTACGCCGGGTAATACCAGTGTTGTCGTTGGCGACAGTGTGCAGTTCAGCGCCAGCGGCGGCAGCGGACCCTATGTCTGGTCAGTGGCTGACGCCGCCGTCGGCAGTATCAGCGCCAACGGTAACTTCACCGGCCTCGCTGTCGGTAGCACCAGTGTGAGTGCCACAGATGCCAACGGCGTGCGCAGCAACGACGCTACCGTCACTGTGAGTGCCACCGCTGTTATCAACATCTCACCCAATACCGTGAGTCTGCGCGTGGGCGAGAGCGTGACTTTCTCGGCCAGTGGTGGCAACCCTCCTTACAGCTGGGTCAGCAACAGCCCGGGTGTGGCGACGATTAATCCGGATACCGGTGTACTTACCGCCCAGAATACCGGGGCTACCACCGTGACCGTTACGGATAACAGTAACAACACTGCAAACTCCGGTGCTGTTACCGTCACCGCACCACCACCGCCAGCGACCGTGTCCGTATCACCCAACAGCGGCAGCGTTGCCGTGAGTGCTACCTTGCAGTTTAGCGCCAGCGGCGGACGTGCTCCGTATAGCTGGAGTGTGAGCAATGAATCCATCGCCCGCATCGACAGCAACGGTGTACTTACTGGCCGTGCTGCTGGCAGCGTAACAGTGACTGCACGTGACGCTGATGGTGCTGTTGGCAACAGTGGTGACATTACTGTTACCGCTGCTAATGGTGGTGGCCGTAGAGGTCATGGCAGAGGCGGCAGAGGCGGCGGTGGCATGGGCGGTGGCGGCATGATGGGTGGTGGTCACTGACATGGATTTTCTGACAGCGATGAAACAGCGGGTGATTAGTTGGCAGTCTGCTGTGATTTTTTAATCTCTATGGGTTTAATTCCCCGCAGCTTGCTGCGGGGTCGTTTATTCTGCGGCGAGGGGGCTCAATGAGCCCCCTTGCTTCCTTTTTCGTTGTTGGTGCGTGAAACAAATGTAAGGCCACACTGTTGTGCCTGAGAAAAATCGTCAGGCAAGGCGTGAGGAGAGAAGTTTGCTCATTGCAAATGAACGACGAACACCAAAAACAGGCGCTTCAGGCGATGCAGCATGGTGTTTTTTCAGACGCAGTACGGCCTTGTTAATTGAGAACACCTCCTGGATTACCGGGTAAACACAGGAAGAATATCCGGATGTCCGAACAAGTCACCAAACAATCTGCACCTCATTCCACCAGACCCGGTTGGGCAGCGTTGCGCCGATATTATGGCCGCTTCCGTAAATATGCTCATCCTGACAAGGGTTATTTCGCGCTGGATATTTTTTCCATCGTTATTGCGGTGATTACCAACACGGTAATGATCTGGCTTATGGGTCGACCACTGAGCCTGATTCAGTCGGGGCAATATGATGAGTTGCCGGTGGTGCTGGGCCTGTTCGCGTTTGTGTTGCTGGTGAACCAGGCGGCACAACTGGGTGGTGGCTGGTTGACTAACTGGCTGAGTCTGCGTTTTGTTGGTCGCTTGCGCAATGCCATCGTCTCGCGTTTGTTGCATTTGTCTTTTCCGGTAGCTGGGCGGATGGCACGCGGTGATCTGTTGGCCCGTTTGAGTAGTGATGTGGATCGCATCAGCGCCATTCTGGTGGGAGCACGACTGATGCTGGTTTCCCATTTGCTGACACTGGTTTTGTACATCACCATGTTGTTCTGGATTAATACACGTCTGGCATTGATTGCCCTGACCACCGTACCGTTATTTGTGCTGCACCAGCGGGTTTTTTCAGAACACAAACGGCGTGCAACGGAAGGTTTTTTACAAACTAACGGGAAATTGTTGGCCTTTGAGGAACAGGGCCTGGCCAATTTGCGTGGTGTCAGTGCAAATACTGCCGAGGACCACGTAACCTCCATGCACCAAAAGGCCTTTGCCAGGGTAAGTGCCTGGGCGATGCGAGATCGTGGTTTGGGAGTGGCCTTTAGTGTGAGTTTCACACTGCTGATTTATTTGGCAGGCCTGATGATTGCACTGTTTGGTCTGGATGATGTACGCAGTGGTGCAATGCCGGTGGGTTTGTTGGTGAGTTTTTTGTTGTATATGGGGTATCTCAGCATGCCGGTGCGTGGTTTGGCAGGTATCGCGTTTCAGTATGTTGGTAATGTGCCTGCTGCGTTGCGTATTTTGGAGTTGATGGATGCACAGCCTGCAGTGGTGGACAAGCCCACAGCGCCGGATTTACGCGTGCAACGGGGGCAGATCGATATCGACAGGGTGTCGTTCGCCTATCCTGGCGGGGCGACAGTTTTACATCATGCACAGGCACGTATTCAGGGTGGGGAAACGGTGGCACTGGTTGGTCCCAGTGGCTCTGGCAAGTCCACGCTGGCGGCATTGCTGCTGCGTTTTTATGACCCTCAACAGGGCCGCATTCTTATTGATGGAGAGGATTTGCGGGAAGTGAGTATTGCCTCGCTGCGCCGAAATGTGGCCGTGGTGTGGCAAGAGTCATTTGTGCTCAATGACACGATTCGCGCCAATTTGCTCATGGCCAGGCCGGATGCGACAGAGGAGCAGTTGATGACTGCCTGCCAGCGCAGCCATGCCTGGGAGTTTATTGAGGCTTTGCCGGATGGTCTGGGGGCAGCATTGGGTGCGGGTGGTACAGAATTGTCCGGTGGCCAAAAACAACGCCTCGCCATTGCGCAGGCCTTTTTGCGTGATGCGCCGGTTTTGATTCTGGACGAAGCTTCGTCGGCGCTGGACAGCCAGTCCGAGCAAGTGATTGTGCAGGCGCTGAACGCCTTGCGTGCCAATCGCACAACCTTGTTGATTGCTCATCGTTACTCATCTATTCGTACCGCAGACCGGGTGATCTATTTTGAGACCGATGGCAATCTCACTACAGGTCGGCATGAAGAACTTATGGCCAGTCATCCCGCTTATCGTGATGCCGTGCACTGGCAAACAGCGGAACACGTGTAAGGGACGCGCAGGTAATAACATCCCGGTCTTGCATCTCATCTTCAGCCCGTCTTTGCCTGTTCTTCAATCGAAAAAGCTCGAAACAAAAGTCACTATTTCTGCATTTTTAATGTGAATTAAGGGCTAAAAATACTTTTTTAAACGTAGAGTTTTTTAGCGCTTAATTCATATTATAATAAATATCTATTTGTAGTTGGAAAATAATTGAGCGCATTTCCTGGTCAATGACATCGGGGTGCCGTGCACGTTCCTGGCATTAGTGGTGTACATCGAAGTGCCGGGTATGAAGGCTGATGATTTTAATCAGGTTCATGTTGTATCGCGATTAATCAATCATCTTCCGGGGCTCAAATAAAGAAGGGAACCCCGTCAAGCAAAAACGGAGTTCCCTTCTGTTTCCATGTGGGGTCAGCCACACATCTCAGGCGTAGAGCAATACCTGGTGTTTCACGATGTTGCTTGCGCAACTGCATCTATTGTCAGATGCGGGTTACAACGAGTTGTAAAGGCTTACATGCCACCGCCCATACCGCCGCCACCCATACCGCCGCCACCCATATCAATGTTACCCATATCGATGTCGCCGAAATCAATATCACCCATATCGATGTCGCCGAAATCAATATCGCCCATACCGCCACCTTGTCCCATACCCATAATAAATCTCCTTTTTTCAGGTTTACCTATAAATTTAAAGCGCACTCATTATTCGTTGGTCTGATGAGTGTATTTTCAGCCAAAAACAACGTTGGCCTCTTCGTGTTTATCACCCGATACTGAGCGATGAACGCGTCGAAAATCTAGCAGGGGGATAATTTGTTGTCAATTTTACGAGAGATTTTTCAGCGAAAAATAATACCTATAACTTATTGATTTTTAAGAGGGTATGCGTGGTGCTGATGCTGGTTTTCCCTGGGCTTGTCAGGTCGAAATAGAATATTTGGTTAAAAAATAAGCAAAATTTGGGTAGGTTTTCCGATAAGGGCAGCTTATTGATAATAAATAATAATATATAGGACATCTCTAAAACTGGTAATTTGGTTGTACTTTTTTTGAGATATTCAAAATAATCTTCAGTGACTGGTGACAACGATTTTTGCCACGCACACTGAATGCGAAATCTCAAACGCTACGGGTGTACATACAGTAGAGCGAAATCCTGGCCTTTTGGAGCGACTTGTCCTCGTTAATAATCAGGGATATGCGCGTAATAACATTCCGGTCTTGCATCTCGGCTTCAGTCTGTCTTTGCCTGAAACGCCTGGTTTTGGTGCCCGTTCTTCAATCACAAAAGCTCGAAACAGAACGACTATTCCTGTACTTTATGTTCAAACAGAACGAACAAATACAGACTAAATTCAGGCGCCAAATCAGGATGTTATTACGTGCACGTCACTTACAGACGTGCCCGGGATTGAATTCTGAAACTTGAGTGTGGAGTGCGGGAGGATTTCAACGGGTACTCAAGGAAAATATAGCACGAATGGATAAGCTGGATTGGTTGTTATGCCGTAAAATTATTCCTATCATCAATCGCGTACTCAGAGTAGGCGTTTCCCGTAAAATTGCACAGATAAAACCATAAAATTACGTAGACAAAATGGTTGTGCGCGGAAAGCATCAATGGCATATCGGTTATCAGATGATTAAAATAGTTGCTGTGGTGTGTTCCCCCATATTTTTGGTGGGTATGCGATTGTTTGCAGTACAAACAAACATGACTGACTGGGCCAGCGTTACCATTTTTCAAAAAAGTCATGATTTTGACCTGGGGTTATTTATAATACACACCAGACCAGACGCTGTTGCTTGTGTTGTGTTGCCCCAAAAGAACGTGAGCACCAAAAACAGGGCCGCAGAAAACGTGTGCAATTTTTTTGATTAATAATGGTTGCGTTTGTATGGTTTCTTCGCTAAATAGAGAAGCACTGATTATAAGTCGATATACTGCATTGCAAGTACGTCAGCAGAAAAATAATTAACTTGCAGCAGAGTTAATGGTACAAAGCGTACCGCAAGTACTTATTAGAATTACATGTTGTCTGTTTGTCATCAATAGTGTTGCACTATATTCGCGCATCATTGGTTCATTTGTGAGCCATTGGTTCAATAGCTACAGTTGTGTAGATATGAGTGAGTCATATGGATATGAACAAATCGACAGAGCATCACCGACTTGATAACACTGGACCCGGAAAAATCTCCAAACAGTTTCCAAAGCAAAGTTTTGTTTCTGAAAATGCTGCTGCTGTTCTTGTTGATCAATCACTTAGCACATTCCAAAAAATACTGTTAACTACCGATGGTACGGTGACCGATCTCATCGCGCTTTATACCGGAAAGTCTATAAAAGTTAAAAAAGTTGGGCAGAAAATGTTTCATGGCGATGGTCGCCAGGCATTTTTTTGTCCTCCCGGGACACCGCTGCTTGAAAGAAATATTTTGCTTTGCAGTGATAACAAAAATTACCTCTATGCCGAATCTGTGTTTGTCTTTGGATTACTTTCCCGTTCAATTCAGTACAAACTGTTGGAAACAGATTGTCCTATAGGGCTGATGTGGAAGGAAGAAAAGCTTGAGACATATCGCGATATTATTGGCTATAAAACAGAAGTCTGCGATACGATTTCAGCGTATTTTGATGTTCTCCCCGAAACGCCGATTATTTCAAGAGCTTATTCAATTTATCATCAGGGTAAAATTCTGGGAACTATTACAGAAAAATTTCCTGTTACATACTTCAGAGAAATGATGTGAAAATAAAAAAACCATCAAAGGATTTGTCTTTTAGTCCTCGTGATTCATTTATTGATCTTTGCAATGGTTATCCTGCAGAGAAACAGTTTATTTTTCATGCGGAAAAAAACTCCTCGGTGTTTATTTCCGGAAATGATCTTTCTGACAAGGCAAACAGGATGGGTTCAGTTTTGCAGAAAAAAGTCAAATCACAAGAAAAAATATTAATTGTTTTTCCGCAAGGGCTGGAATACATATACAGCTTGCTGGCATGTTTTCACGCAAATGTTATCGCGATACCTGTCCCTGTAACAGATACTACACAGACAGAGATATTGATCGATAAAATTACAGCAATATTGAAGGACTGTCAGGTGACTGTTCTTTTAACAAATTCTGATACCAAAAAAAATCTGGAAGAGAATCAGGCTTTGCGTTTGATGACGATACTGGATATTGACTTCCTTGCACAAGATGAAATTGAAGTCAGCAAGGAGAGGGAGAAAGATCCGAATGATGTTGCACTGTTGTTTTATACCTCCGGTTCAACATCCCGACCAAAAGGGGTTGTGGTCAGCCATGAAAGCCTTATGTCACAGACGCAAATGGCTGCTGTGCAATGGGCCGTAGAAAAAGATAGTTGCGTTGTCTCCTGGATGCCGCAATTCCATAATTTTGGGCTTCATCTTGGTGTTTTGGCACCACTTCTAAAAGGTGCTTCCAGTATCATCCTTCCACCAGGCAGTTTTATCAATTCGCCTGAAGACTGGTTTCAGTATATTGACCGGTATCAGGCGACGCATATTGCGGCACCCAACTTTGCCTTTGATTATTGCTGTTCCCTGATTGATATTTCATCTGTCGAGAAATTTTCTCTTAAATCATTAAAAGCAATTATTAGTGGTGGAGAAGCTAACCGAAAAGAAACGCATGACAACTTCATGCACAAGTTTCGCTGCCTGGGGCTGGAAGAAAATGTATTTTGTCCCCACTATGGTTTATCGGAAATCGGGTCTGTAACAACCAAGTTACCCGGTGAGCCATTGCGTTATTTTTCTCTGGATATTCCCGGTTTAACACAGCACAAAATCAAACGTTCGGTTCCGGGAAACAGCAGCAAACAAGTGGCGAGTTGCGGTGCTCTGGGGGAAGGGCTTGAGCTGAAAATAGTTAACCCTGATACGGGTGCAGCTTGTTCGGCAGAGGATGTCGGTGAAATTTGGCTCAAGTCGGCCTCTCAATGCAGTGGTTATACAAGCCAGAGTAATGATGCGGAAGGTGATAATGCAATAAATGTTGACAATATAAAAGATGGATTTATTCGTACCGGAGATTTGGGTTTTGTCGAAGATAATCATCTTTATATTGTTGGGCGGGAAAAAGAGGTGATGATTGTTCATGGAAAAAACCATCACCCCGTTGATATTGAGTGGACAATTAAAGATAAATTTCCGCAGTTAACCCTGGCTTCAGCTGTTTTCTCTTGCGATATTTTAAACCAGGAAAGAATTATTGTTGTTCAGGAAGTCGAACAACTGGATAGTGATGACAGGTATTCAAAAATCATACGGGAAATTATTGCTGCTGTATCACAAGTGCATGAAATGACGCTTTATGATGTTTTTTTGGTTAAAAAAGGCAGCATACCCAAAACCAGTATCGGAAAAATACAGCGTAAACTTTGTCGAAGTGCATACCTGGAAGATAATCTTGATGTGCTTCATCAATATCGAAATAAAGTGTTGGAAACCGATTCGATTTCTATGTCTGCCGGACCCACAACGATAAAATCAAATTCTGAACTTGCTGATCTTTTAAAAAGAGATATTTTTTATCCTGTTCTTGATGTTGACTTCAGTATGCTGGAACAGGCATCGACATTTTTGGAGTTGGGGATAGACTCAATTCAATATGTACGCATTTCCAAAAAAATAGAAGAGGTTTTCAATCTTCTGTTTCAGCCAGTCATGTTATTCAAACATTCCAGCTTTCAGGAGTTGGCGCAATATTTATCCACACAAATTACGAATCCAGAAACCCCGGTTAATCAAAACAGCACTCCGCAAGAGAGCCGGGAAAAACATAATGAGCAGCATGCCGAGAAAAAAATTCCAATGCTTCATCATGGTGTCAGGGAAGGCGACATTGCCATTATCGGTATGAGTTGTCATTTCCCGGGTGGGAGTATTGGCCCGGATGCTTTTTGGGAAAATCTGATGAAGGGCAACGACTGCATTACGCCGATTTCTGACAGTCGGCCCTGGATTAATCATTTCTTCAGAAAAAACCATGGTGAACAATCAGGCTCTTTTCCTCAATGGGGTGGGTTCATAGAAGATGTCGATTGTTTTGATTCAGGGTTTTTTAATATCTCTCCCCTGGAAGCCGAGAGTATGGACCCGCAGCAGCGAAAAGCACTTGAATTGACCTGGAATGTCATTGAAAACAGTGGCTACAATCCACGCCAACTGGCAGGACATGATGTCGGTTTGTTTCTTGGTGTACACAGTATAGATTATGCAGATCTGGTGGCGGCACAGCCCATGTTGATGGATACCTATGGCGCTTATCTTGATTCCGGTTTGCATATGAGCATGATCTCAAATCGTGTTTCCCGATGGTTTGACTTTCATGGGCCCAGTGAAGTGATCAATACAGCCTGTTCCAGTTCGCTGGTTGCCATTCATCATGCTGTGGAGTCTTTATGTCAGGGGGACAGTAGTGTCGCCATTGCCGGGGGAATCAATTTATTGTTGGCACCCCGAATTTATCTTGCCTGCCAAAGTGCATCCATGCTGTCCGAAGACGGCCGCTGTAAAACATTTGATGAAAAAGCAAATGGCTTTGTTCGTGCGGAAGGTTATGGTGCGGTATTACTCAAACCCTATGCTCAGGCGTTGGAGGATAACGATACTGTTTATGGTGTTATCAAGGGTGTGAGTATCAATCATGACGGGCATTCAAATTCGCTTCGTGCACCTAACCTCAAGGCTCAAAAGCGGCTTATACAGTCAGCTTATGAAAATTCAGGTATTGCACCCGATACCATCAATTATATCGAGGCACACGGTACCGGGACTTCACTGGGAGATCCGATTGAGGTTCAGGCTCTATCCGAAGCCTTTCAGGATATAAACCCGAATATTGCCAATAATTTTTGTGGTCTGGGAACCGTTAAAACAAATATAGGTCATTGTGAATCTGCGGCCGGTATTGCGGGCCTCATCAAAGTACTTTTGGCGATGAAGTATCAAACCCTGCCTGGTGTTTTACATTTTGGAGATCTCAATCCGTATATCACGCTACATGAAAAACCTTTTTATGTTGTAGAACAAACACAAAAATGGCAGCGGCTAAAAAATCCGGAGGGAGAAGAAATTCCACGGCGCGCCGGTGTCAGCTCTTTCGGTTTTGGTGGTGCCAATGCCCACTTGATTGTCGAGGAACATTTGCCTCCTTATCAACATGAGACGAAGATGGTTGTCGATAATACCGGACCTGTACTCATTATATTTTCCGCACGTCACCAGGAATCATTACGTGCCTGTGCAGAAAAATTTCTCGCTTTTATTCACAAATCGCTGACTGTTTCTGCGGTTCCAGGTTTGGTAGACATGGCCTATACCCTTCAAGTGGGCCGTGAAGCGATGGATGAACGGGTAGTCTTTCTGGTAAAAGACATTCAGGTATTGACTGAAAAGCTGGAAGCTTTTTTACGTGGTGAAAAAGACCTTGAATACTGCTGGACAGGAAGTGTTAAACAGGAGGCATCCAAAGCTCTTTTGTTCGGAAATGATGAGGATTCAAAAGAACTTGTTCACCAATGGACAATTAAGAGGAAGCTCGAAAAAATTGC
>JAADIL010000175.1 GCA_013151355.1 Gammaproteobacteria bacterium | reverse complement strand
CCGCAACGCCGAAGACGGAAGGATAGACAAGCAAAATGTTCAAGTTATTTCTTTACAGACCCCAAGCGTTAAAAACACGCTACTTTTAAAAAATCACCGGGTATTTAACGCAAAGGTCGCAAAGATGCAGAGGGCGCAAAGTTTTTAGTGTTTTTCTCCGCGTTCTTTGCGTCCCTGCGACTTCTGCGTTTATAACACCCCACTTGTCAGTACCGCTACAACATACCTCCCAATGTACGGGGACGCTTGTTTAAACCTCTGGATTCCGGCTAAAAGCATGCCGGAATGACGGTGTTTTCAGTAAAAAGTACTAAACAGAGTGATTTAATTTCCATTCCTTAGCCCTTAAATGTGAATTAAGGGCTAAAAACACTTTTTTTAAAAATCATCGGGTATTTAATGTTAAAAAACGTAACGTTTTCTGTTTTCTTTGCGATCTTTGCAAGTTTCCTCATCGGTAGGGTGGGCATTGCCCACCATCACAGGTTAAACAGGGCACGCACGATTGGTGGGCGATGCCCATCCTGCAAGTGGAATCACCCTGATTTTGCTGCCATACGCTGAAAACAGGGCGATTTAGCGCTTATTTCACATTTAATTCACATTCAACGACAGAGCCGCTGATGATGCGTGCCTTGCAAAGTCCACAGTTACCATTGGTGCAACCATTGTTGAGTGCCAGTCCGGCATGCACTCCTGCATTCAGAATGGAATTATTGCCTTCCAGCCAGAATTCGTGGTTGCCGGGTTGTACTTTGATACGTGCAGCCATAAATCTACTTTGATAAAGCCTGGTGGCTATTGGTAGCGCAGGACAGTGTGAACAGGGAAAAACACATGCGATTGTAGGATTTCAGGGTGAGCATGGCGGAGAGGGCAAACAGTGTCCCGTAGATGATGAGTGTCATTGGCCCGCTGTCGTGCGGTGTTTCATCCGGTAAGTGTGTGAAATGCTCAAAGGCAATGACCTCCATGGCGACAATGAATAACGCCGTGGAAATAGCGCGAGCAGTGCGCCACACATGCACATGATCCGTTAACTGGTCAGATGTACCGTTAGCGGAGTAAACATGAATGTAGGAAAGTAAAAACGTTTGCAGGTGTCGATAGCGCGAGCGTAACCTGAAACGTCGATAGTGAAAGCGGGGGTCCAACAGGCGGGTGTATATGTATTTTTTCGAGATGTTTTTATCGCCAAATTCTTCCTGGAAAACCTGATAGTCTCTGGCGATGGCGGTTGAACATTTTTCTGTCATATTGTTCAGCCAGTCAATATTGCGTGAGATGTGCCCGCCAAAAATACGCATTTCCTGCATGAAAAATATCGAACCGATCATGTCCAGAACCAGGCCGGTGACAAAAATGCCGATTAATCCGAAAACCGTCAGCAATGAGCCTGCTGCACTTTTCAGGACAGATGATTCTGTATTTTCAGCGCCAATGAAACTACCCAGCAGATCCAGAAATTGTTCACCTGCCGCTTCGCCGGTGCCAATGGTAAACAACAGGATTTGGCAAATCCAGAATACGGCGCCAGTCATGCCAAATTCAGAAAAACGCGCGCCAAAATTCATTTATGGATTGCCGGTTTTTGCGTAGTTTTAATAGTTTTAACAGGTTTAACGATTGTTATGGAGTCCGGGATTTACCAGAACCAGCCCCAGATACCCGCGATGATGCAACCTGCCAGGGTGCCCGCTCCCGGTGCGATGGCGGTGCCAATGGCCGCACCTGTTGCACAACCTTTGGCGGCACCTTTGCCATTGCTGGGAGGTGCGTGGGAGGGAGTATTATTGGCCGTTGTTGTTTCGCCGGGTGGAGAAACGTGTCCAGTGTTTTGTCCAGGGCTATATTCTGGCGTGTTCCCGGCATAACTTGAAAGAGATACCCCGGCCATGATTATGGCACTGAATAAAATCAGAACAGCCATTTTTTGATTTGCTTTCATCATCATTTTTCCCCTGTAAATGGTGACGTGATACAGGTCGACTCGATCAGAATAGTTATATTTTTAATCTTGTCTTGAATCTTGTGTAGCCACCTGGGCAGCATGGTCTTTTTGCATCGCCGAGTGTATCAGAATTTTCTTGCCTGGCTAAGGAATGGTTAATGGTAATATTATACCCAGGATGGCCAGAATTCAGGTGGACAAGAAGCGTGCACGTTCCTGATACCCATTGTGCACTTGATTGGCACGATATTTTGCGGATATTTTTTCACTGGACGATACAGTTTATCGATTGGGTAAAACAGGAGTGGCTTGTCTCATGGTAGTGAAACGCAATCAGCGAAAATTTGCGCGTTACGGTGTGGGTAGTTTGGGTGTAAGTTTGCACCGCGTGGGTTTGCTGAGTTTGTTTTCTGACCAGGTAGATGTACGAGCCGTCGATTTTAATGCCGTCGGTCTGGCGTTTCGCCATTCCCGCTTGTTGAGCCCGGGACAGTCCGTGCTGATGGATCTGGTGACGGATCAACACCGTGTGTCTCGTGTGGTGGCTGTGGTGCGTTATTCCACGCGCATGGAAAATCATTTTCGTTGCGGTGTCGAGTTTGATTTTGACGCCAACGAGCATATGCGTTCCGCCATTGTTAAAGACACACTAAAAAGTATTGAGACGCTTCTGAACGAGGTGGTGATTCTCGCCGCTGAATAACGTTTTCCTACTCGGCACGCAGGGCTTCTACCGGGTCCAGATGTGCCGCCCGCCGGGCAGGTACCACGCCAGCAATAATGCCAATAACCAGTGCCAGTGCCTCCGCGATGAGCACATATTCCCAGGGTGTGTGTACCGGCAGCTCGGGCAGGGCCACGGTAAGCAATTGTGCGCCACCGACGCCCAGCAGCAACCCTGCCAGTCCACCGATGCCTGCCAGCACTACGGCTTCTCCCAGAAATAATGTCTGCACTTGCCCTTTTTCTGCGCCCAGTGCGCGCAGCAGGCCGATTTCACCGGTGCGTTCCGAGATGGCAATGGTCATGATGGTGAAAATGCCGATTCCGCCCACCACCAGCGAAATACTACCCAGCGCCGCCACCGCAAAGGTCAGCACGTTGAGCACATTGCCCAGCACGTCCATCATCTGTTGCTGGGTGGTGATGGTGAAATCTTCACGGCCGTGGCGGCTGATCAGTATGCGTTTAATGCCTGCCACCACTTCGTCTACATCGGCGCCTTCTTCGTAGAGCAAATCAATTTCCATCAGACTGTCGCGGTTGAATAATGACAAGGCGCGTGCGGCAGGAATGTATACTGTGTCATCCAGATCCATACCGAGTACCTGACCCTTGCTTTCCATCACACCGATGATGCGATAGCGCTCACCCCCCACACGAACGTGTTCACCCAGCGGATTGTCTGTACCAAACAGCTCGCTGCGCAAGGTGCTGCCCAGCACGGCAAAGGCACGGGGTGAGCGTGGGTCATCACGAGGCAAAAACTGGCCCAGTTGCACGCGCATGGAGAAAGCCTCAGGCATGTCGGCGCCCATGCCAAACACTGTGGCGCGTCGGTGTTTGTTGCCTGCCTTCACCTCCGCATTGCCCTGGGTGACAGCTACCACAGTGCGGGTGCGTGGCACACGCCGCAGTGCTTCGGCATCGTCGATGCTCAGTGGTCGCACGGT
>JAADIL010000140.1:9048-9302 GCA_013151355.1 Gammaproteobacteria bacterium | reverse complement strand
GCGGATACGGGCATGGGTATTCCAGAGAACGATCAAGCGCGAGTATTTGATCGTTTTTTTCGTTGTGATCAGAGCCGGGCCCATGATGGGTGTGGCCTGGGGTTAAGTTTTTCCAGAGCCGTTGCACGCTCCCACGGCGGCGATATAAATCTGGGCAGTTGCTTAAAAAAAGGCAGCCGCTTTACCATCAAGTTACCCGTTACATAAAAACTTCGACAAGTTCTCAAATTTTAATCGAATCGACCTTTTTTACC
>JAADIL010000140.1:0-8929 GCA_013151355.1 Gammaproteobacteria bacterium | reverse complement strand
GCAAACATTTGATTAACGATATAAAACCCCACACCCGCGAGCGTGCCCACCAAAATGCGATGCCCCACCCCCACCGAGCGCAGTGGGCCAAATACAAAGGGAATGGATAAAAAGACCATCACTGCCGTCACCAGAGGTGCAACCACTTTGCCCCATAAAGCCTGCTCGTAAACGGCAGCATCAAGACCGTTATCATTCAGATATTGCACATAGTCGTACAAACCCAAAATCGACAACGTATTGGGTTTGACAGTGACGACATTTAATAGATCCGGGCTCAGGTTTGTCTGCCAGGGTGCCTCTTCAACCCTTGCGGAAGTCACACCCTGTTCGCTGATATCGCTGCTGAGCACCTTCTGTAACACCCAGCCACCATTACGGTAAACTGCCGAATCAGCCCGTACCAGTTTGACCAGGCGGTGCATGGCATCACGTTCAAAAATATAGATCTGCCCCAAACGTTCACCTGGTAAAATATGACGCACGTTCACAAAACTGTTGCCATCTCGTGCCCACAAACCCTCCCGCCCCCGCAAGGTCAGCTTGTCTGACATGGCAACAGAACGCAGTGTTTGTGCATAACGTTCTGCGGCAGGTGCCACACCTTCACCGATGATTATCGTCAACACCACAAACAGCAATCCGATTTTCATCACCGAAACAATAATACGCGTCAGCGACACACCTGCCGCCCGTATGGCCACCAGTTCGCTGTTGCTGGCCAAAATGCCCAGGCCAATCGTCGTACCCAACAAGGCACAAATGGGAAAGAGTTGATACGCCAGACGCGGCACTGTCAGCAATACATATTGAAAGGCCTGCCAGGTACCATAACGCCCTTTGCCAATTTGTCTCGCTTCATCCATAAAGGCAAAAAAGGTAAACAATGTCAGCAACACACTCAGTACCAGTAAGGTGCTGAAACCAACACTTTTTGCAATGTAACGATCCAGTATTTGCATGGTTATCGCACCACTGATGCCGGTGCAGGCTCACGCCGCAATAATCGACTCCATAACCAGCGGGCGCCCCAATAACGTACCGCCAATACAGCCACCAATATTAACAACAAGGCATGCACCCACCACAAACCTACAACAGGAGAAACCACTCCACGCTGCACCCAGGACATCGCAACCCCAAGGCTGTTGTAATAAGTGACAAAAACCAGAATGGCAATAAACAGTTTGGCGAAACGGCCTTGTCGCGGCGACGTACGACTCAACAATACAGCCAGTACCGCCAGCAGCACGGTTGCCAGCGGCATGGCAAAACGCCACTGTAATTCCGCCTGATCAGGCAGCTGGGCCGAGCCCCATAAATCACTGCTTGGAATGGCCCAGTGAGTCCGCCGCAAGGGAGCTGCTTCCAGCTCCTCCAGACGCACCGCACTTTTTTCATATTGGTGAATTTTGAAATTAACACTGCCGGGAAGCCCTTGATAGCGATAACCCTCCACCAACACCAAATAACGGACACCCGTGACCGGGTCCACTTGTTGATAGCCGCTGCGCGCCGAAAAAATATCCAGCTGTCCATCTGCCCTGCGCACCTGGATAAACACATTGCGCAACCGGGTCTTGTCATCGGACAGACTTTCCACATAAAACACCTGATCACCGCTACCAATTTTGTTGAACTGACCCGCTGCCACCGCCTCAAAAGCGGTGCCGGATTGTGCCTGTTCCCGCACCTGCAAAGCCTTTTCGTGTGCCCAGGGGGTGCCCCAGAATGACAGTCCAGTCACCAGCACACTGCACGCCAGAGCAATCAGGCTGACTGTCGCCAATACGCGCGCCGGACCGATACCACAGGCCGCCATGGCCGTCATTTCGCTGTCTTTGTAAAGTCGCCCAAATGCCAACAGCACCGCCACAAACAAACTGAAGGGCAACATCACACTCAACGACGTAATGGTGCGTAGAAACAGCATCTCGACAACAATATCACCCGAGATTTTTCCCACTGAAGCATCCGCCAGGTACAGCGCAAAATACCGCCCCATAAAAATCAGCAGCAAAACCACCAATACAGACAGAAAGGTTTGCAGGACTTCCCGCGCCAGGTAACGATCAATAATCACTTTTATTATTTTATAGCCTGTGGAGTGCCAACAAAAGATATACCCGTCACGAACAAAATTTCGGTGCCACTATATTACACGTTTCCGGGCAGTGACTCTGCTACGGTTACCCGTGCCATCCTCCCAGGCTTCAAGTACACTTGCAGCCTGAATTTGCGACAGTCTGACCATTGCCCGTCAGCCTTACATTTGCGGTACTCACATTCATTTACATTCAGGTAATCATCACCATGGAATTCAGCGTAAAAAGTGGCAGCCCGACCAAACAACGTTCAGCCTGTGTCGTGGTTGGCGTGTTCGAACCCCGACGCCTCAGCCCCGCCGCCGAAAGTCTCGACGAGGCCAGTGGCGGTCACCTCTCGGCCCTGCTGCGACGTGGCGATATCGAAGGCCACATTGGACAAACCCTGTTACTGCACCATGTGCCCAAAGCACTGGCCGAACGTATATTGCTGGTCGGCTGCGGCAAGGAGCGGGAAGTGGGTGACAAGGAATATCAGCGCATCAACTGCCGTTACCCACCTCAACGAAACCGGCTCCATGGAATGCACCGACTACCTCACTGAACTCAGCGTCAAGGGGCGCGACCTGCACTGGAAAGTACGCAATACGGTAGAAGTCACACGCGGAGCCCTGCATCGCACCGACCAGCTCAAATCCAAAAAAGACGACCTGCGCCGCCCTCTGCGCAAACTCACCCTGATGGTGCCCAAACGTAGCGACCTGCCAAACGGCGAAGCCGCAGTGCGTGAAGGTGAAGCCATTGCCGAAGGCGTGATGCTGGCCAAATCCCTGGGCGATCTGCCCGGCAATATCTGCACACCGGGCTATCTGGCCAAACAGACCCGCGCCATGGCGAAAAAATACACCCAGCTCAAGGTCTCGGTGCTGGAAAAGACACAAATGGAAAAACTGGGCATGGGTGCCCTGCTCTCGGTCACCGCCGGTTCCTCCGAGGCTCCCAAATTCATCATCGCTGAATACAAAGGTGGCAAGGCCAAAGAAAAACCTGTTGTGCTGGTAGGCAAAGGCATCACCTTTGATACCGGTGGCATTTCCATCAAACCCTCCGCCACCATGGACGAAATGAAATACGACATGTGCGGTGCTGCCAGCGTGCTGGGCACACTCACCGCCTGTGCCGAATTACAACTGAAATGCAACGTCATCGGTCTCGTACCATCGTGTGAAAACATGCCCAGTGGTGAAGCCACCAAACCCGGCGACATTGTCACCAGCATGTCCGGGCAAACCATCGAAGTGCTCAATACCGACGCCGAAGGTCGGCTGATTCTTTGTGACGCACTCACCTACAGTGAACGCTTTGACCCCGATGTCGTAGTGGATATCGCCACCCTCACCGGCGCCTGCATTATCGCTCTCGGCCACCATGCCAGTGCCGTGATGGGCAACCATCCCCCGCTGGTGCATGAATTGCTCAATGCGGGTAAAACCAGTGGGGACCGTGCCTGGGAATTACCGTTGTGGAATGAATACGATGAACAGCTGAAAAGTAATTTTGCCGATATCCCCAACATTGGCAGCGGACGCGACGCTGGCAGCATCACCGCCGGTTGTTTTCTCGCGCGCTTTGCCAAAAAGTATCACTGGGCACATCTGGATATTGCGGGCACAGCCTGGGTAAGCGGTACCAAAAAAGGGGCTACCGGCCGCCCTGTCCCCCTGTTAACGCAGTTTTTGATCGACCGTTGCAAAAGCAAAAGTACGGGAAAGAAATAACCTGTGACCAACGTTGATTTTTACATCCTCGCCAATGGCTCGCGGGAACACATTGCGTGCAAGCTCAGCGAAAAGGCCTGGAGCCTGGGTAACCGTGTTTACATTCACACCGAATCAGCACAGCAGACCCAACACATCGACGAACTGTTATGGACCTTTCGCGATGGCAGCTTCGTGCCTCATGAGCAATATCAAACAAACGTCACCTGCGAATCACCCATTCAAATCGGCTGCCATGAAAGTCCTGACACCGACTGCGATGTATTAGTCAACCTCGCGGCTGAAGTCCCGCTTTTTTTCAGTCGTTTCCTGCGGGTGGCCGAACTGGTGGGCACAGACCCCACCGCCAAAATTCAGGGAAGGGAACGCTTTCGTTTTTATCGTGATCGTGGTTACCCGCTCAAGACTCATGAATTAAATACCCGTCAATAAACCCCGGGGAAACAACCCTGACAGGAACAATTCAGGGCGCATTCCATGCACTACAAGAACATTGGTAATTCAGGAACATGCATGTTCCTGAATACGAATTAAATGCTAAAAACACGCTACTTTTAAAAAATCACCGGGTATTTAATGTTAAAGAGCGTAACGTTTTCTGTTTTCTTTGCGATCTTTGCAAGTTTCCTCATCGGTAGGGTCGGCATTGCCCACCATCACAGGTTAAACAGGGCACGATTGGTGGGCGATGCCCACCCTGCAAGTGGAATCACCCTGATTTTGCTGCCATACGCTGAAAACAGGGCAATTTAGCGCTTAATTCATATTTAAACACCACACCCCTCCCCTGCCTTGCTCAATTAATCCTTCCACACCCAAAAGGTCTTCACTTCTGATGGTCAGCTTGTAAAATTGCAATGAGACCGGAAATTTTTTTTGAAATCGACATGCAGGATTTCTCTCCAAGATGATCCGCGAGTAAACGATCAATAGACATAAGCGCTTCAAATCCTTTTTGAATAGCAAAGGGGCCGGAGGTTTTAAAAAATACCCGTTTGGTCCGGCTGTCTTCCGGGTCTGTCTTCAGGAACAGGATTTTCATGCGCACCATTTCCTGCACAAGTTTACTCACAGACTGTTTGGAAACCCCTTTACGCCTGGCAATCTCTGAAACACCCGTACCTTCAAAATCAATGTAGGAAAAAAGGTCCAGATGAGACTGTTTAAGCTCAGGTAAATGAAAAGCCTCCCTGACAGAAGCAAGGCCTCTTTCGTTGATAACCCGCCCCACCTTTACAAGCTGGTGTGAAAGAGAGGCACTTTTTTGTTTCTCAAAATCAGATTTTTTCATATTTTCAGTAAATCATGGTTGACCATAACAGTCAACTGTGATTGACTAATAAGTCAACTTAAGTTGACTATATGCACACAAAAAATAGCCAGGAACTTATCGGGTAACAAAACCATGAAAAAAATTACTGAAAACATTTTTATAGACGAATACTCCGTAAAAATTATGCCCGGAGTCCATTTTCCTGTGAACTCATCATTTATAGAACTGGAAAAAAATACGTTAATGATTATTTCACCAGGCCCTTTCAAACAAAAAATGATCCAGGAAATCATTGCTAAATACAGTACAGTTTATTGTGTCGCCCCCAATGCTTTTCATCACAAATACCTGAAGAATTTCAATGATCTTTTTCCTGAAATAGATATATATGGCCCTTTGGCCTTAACCAAAAAACAACCCTGGTTATCTGGAAAAATCCTGAATCTGGATTCACTTGCTGAAAAATTAAAAGGCCAGATTTTGCTTTTTCCCATACTGGGAAACTCGCTTTTAAACGAAACGGTTTTTTATTGCCACCGATCAAAGTCACTCATCGTTACCGATCTGTTTTTTAACATGAGAAACCCGATGCCATTAGGCAGAAAGTGGATTTTGAGTCTTGTGGGAGCAAAAAATAAAATAGGTCAAAGCAAACTGATAAAAAAATCAATTAAAGATAAAGAAGCCTACGTACGTTCTGTAAAACCACTACACAAACTGGATTGCCAACGAATAATTGTGGGCCATGGTCATATTGTCGAAGAACCTGCTGAGATCAAGAAAGCTTTAGAGGTAATAGGGGCTGCCTGAAGCTGGAGAATTTAGTGGCCAGTGACGATGAGCCAGGACAAAAACTTCAAAATATCAAGCTAAAGCAATAACCGGAATCGGGGAACGGGGTTTAATTTTACCCTGGCCCCGGTTATCTTGCAGGTTATCCAACCGGGTTTTCCAGGCCGAACCAATCCTGAATTGAATTTCAGGGATTCTTTTCTTGAAAAGACCCAAAAAGGGGACTAGAGTACCCAAATTGGGTCTTTTCTGGAAATAACGATGCCAGACACCACGATTGCAGACAGCTTGTTCACCAAAACCCAAAACCCGGCAGCGTGTACTGGGCCTGCTCTATGGCCAACCGGACAAGCGCTTTTATACCAACGAAATCGTGCGCCGTGCCAGCATGGGACGAGGTACGATTCGGCGCGAGCTGGACCGGCTGGTTTCAGCAGGTTTATTAACAGTCACCCCGGAAAAAAACCTTCGATACTATCAAGCCAATGAGCACAATCCCGTATACCGGCCATTGCTGGCATTGGTGAAGGCCATAGCTGTGCCCGTCGAAACCGGGCACACCGGAAAAGGTATAACAAGAGATAGAGATAATCGGGTGATTACTGAATCGCTGGTAGTATCACAGATTGCCTTGAGGGAACTGGCACAACGCTATCACATTAAACGGCTTGCGTTGTTTGGTTCAGCAGCGCGTGATCAGCTTCAACCCGAGAGCGATATTGACCTGCTGGTTGATTTTGAGAAGGGTAAAGCCCCTTCCCTTGGGGGAATGGCAAGACTGAAAGATGACTTCAGCGCCTTATTCGGCGGCCGCAGGATTGATGTGGCCACACCATCGATATTAAACAATCCCTATCGCCAACAGGCGATAGAAAGAGACATGAAAGAACTCTATGCAGCCTGAAGACCGAAACCCGGCCTACCTTTGGGATATGCTTCAAGCAGCCAGGGAAGTGGTGGATATATTAGATGATTATGATCTTTCTGCCTTTCTTGCCAATCGCATTATATAAGAGCCATTGAACGTTCTATAGAGATTCTCGCTGCACGGCATGTATCGGCAACTTATCAAACGACACATCCAGAAATCCCCTGGCATGAAATCATCGGGCAGCGAAATATTCTCGCGCATGAGTACGGTCAAATTGACCATGAATTATTGTATAAGACTGCAACCGAAGATATTCCAGCGCTAATTGCACTGCTTGAAAAATTATTACCGCCACTTACCGATAGTGAAGCGTAAAACAAAATGCATTGACCCTGAGCTACCTTTTAGTGGGGCTTTTACGATTCCATATACAGTCATGAAGAATCACATAAAGCGGTACACCACGCTCACGCGCCAACATCAAATGCAAAACATTTTAGCGCCGCCATGGAATCAGTAGCGCATGCAGTCAGGCCCAAATTTCATTAAATAATCAACCACTATAGAAGCACATCTAGCGCTAAACTCTAGCAACTGAGCTTGATTCCTTAAACACAGTAGAAAAAACTGTGAGAATATGCCCTTCTTTCGGCTGAACTATGGCTGGAATCATTGTCCTTTCCGACGAAGGACTAACATCCCGTCTATTAACATGTCGATAACACTCCGTCACCTTCCCAGGCTCGCTCTCCCCCTCTTCAACCCACGGCACGCGGGGAATTCGGCGTTGATATTCGGTGGGGTCGCAGGCGGGGATGTAATTGCTGCGGGGCCGGTAGTCTTCCGGCAGGTCGGTGAGGTCGAGCCTGTCGTATGAACGATTCGTATCACAAACAGATCGTGGCGTTTGAAAAAAAGGATTGCCAACAAAAAAGTGCGGGCCGGAAAGCGCCCACTGCTCTGGTGATTCGGGGAATTGGGTTTGGCGTTTTAATAGTGCTATCACTAAGCCGTTAATATATTAGTGTAAGCAAACCAAGCCGGAGATTAAGAAAATGAAAAAACTAATCACAACATCAGCAGCATTACTGGCCCTGGCATCAACCAGCGCATTTGCATCAATCACTTGCAGCGACTGGGAAGATCTACGAGCAGAAGAGCAAAATTACTCAGATTACAGCTTAACAGTTGGTGTCACGGGCAAAAACATGCTAATCACAAAATCGATTGACACCAAACTCGTTGACTCTTCCAGCTTTGTTTTGACCGGTTTCGTAAACACAAAAAAGTTTATGACTATCGACGGAATCAAGGGCAGTAAAAAAGTAGCTTTTAGCATTAATTTCACTACCGGTGTGGCTCTTATCAACACCTTTGTGTACAAAACCGCGAAACATCAGAAATTAGTTTTAGTATCAATGCTTGAATCTCAATTTTGTAAAGGAAATTAATCACAGTGGAAAACAATAACTTACAGGATCAGGGAGACGCATTCCTCTTCAATTACCTGACCATGGAGATATTAGCCTTCCACCGGGATCGGGTTTGACCTTCGCCGAAGTCGGAAATCCGTTAACGGAAATAGGCTGGCTGACGCTTTCGGAGATAGGTCGATCGGCAAGCGGCACAGTCAGTCCGACAACTCTTCCTCCTGCGCTCTCTTTTCGCTCCTTTTGCGGTTAAATGTGGAGTAAGCACTGACAAAGTGTTTTAGCCCTTAATCCACATTAAACTTTGCGCTCTTTGCGTTAAACACTCATTGAAGGAAGGTGAGAAAGGAGTTTTCATTATTACCCCCACATTTACCAGCGCGGGCCCATATGTTTACCAATTTTGCCAAAAAAAATCACTACAAATTCCAACAAAAGTCTTTACCAATCATAAAATGAGCACTATATTTATCAAATTCACATAAATTGATAACTATTATGATCAATAATGACAAACAAAAGCGGAGTGCTCCGGTTTTCCCCAAGAACCGGGAGGCTCTCTCCCTGCTGGGCGAGAACATCAAACTCGCCTGTAAACGCCGGGGATACAGTCAGTCGCTCATTGCTGAGCGTACCGGTCTGAGCCGCTTGACGATCCGGAAAATTGAACAGGGAAACTCAACCGTATCCATTGGTCACTATGTGGCGGTGCTCAGTGTGCTTGGTCTGGTGGAAGATTT
>JAADIL010000128.1 GCA_013151355.1 Gammaproteobacteria bacterium | reverse complement strand
CAGCATCTGTTGACGGGGTGAAGGACAGGGTTGTTACTGAAACCCTCTCTACGCCGGTTACAAATGATGACAATGTTGGAAATACACGGATAAACAGCGCCTTTCTGGAATCTGTTTTTGAATTATCAGAGGTGGATCGGGAAGAGTCATTTAACCGGTTTCTTGAAGAGCATATCAAGTCGGTACTGGAATTTGATGCGGATGACACTCTGGACGCAAACCTTGGATTTTTCGAGCTGGGAATGGAGTCAATGCAGACATTGTCTCTTCAACAACGCCTTGAAAAAGAGTTATCACTGGCATTATCCGATACTGCCTTGTTTGATTACCCGTCAATCAATCAGCTTTCGGGTTACCTTATAAGCATGGTTCCCTGGGATCAGCTGGAAGAAGGGTCGCCTGCTCCGGGTATTATTCCTTCAAGCCTTTTAAATGAAACAAATATTTCTCCATCACCCGATAGTGAAAGCCTGTATCAGGATAATGAACGGGAGGTAGATTTCTCATTTGAAGATGCTGTTTCAGAAAAGATTGAAAACCTTTCAAAAGAAGAAGTGATTGCAGAACTGTTAAGTGAACTGGACTATTAAAGTATCACTACGGGTATATAATAAAACCGGTTTTGAATCGATAACCAGACCTTGTTTTAACAAGGCTCCGGAAATAAAAATTAGATCATTCATGTTGTTAATGACACAAATAGAAAAAATGGGGAGATTGTATTGAATAACTCAGAAGTATTTTCACTTGTTGTAAACCATAGCCAGGAAGTTATACCTGAACTGGAAGGACATGAATTTAAGCGTACCGATCAGTTGAGTGAGCTGGGAGCAAATTCAGTGGATCGTGCTGAAATTATTATGCTGACGATGGAATCCATATCGTTGCGAATTCCCTTGCTGGAACTTTCCGGCGCAAAAAATATTGGTGAACTTGCTGATTTGATTCACGAAAAATTGTCCAGCGTCTGAGTTTATTATTGGCAGGGTACGGGTTGCCAGTTCCGTTGAGCAGGGTAGAGCTGATTCCTGATGTTAATACCTGATTTCATTTAGCCGGGATGTGAACATACTTCGCAGTAATCAGAAAATTTATATTAAGGAGCGCTTAACCATATGACTCAGGACATGACAACGTTATTAAAAAAATCTCTGCACGAGATCAAGCGCTTAAAACGGGAAGTCAATGCGCATGCTGCCCGTATGCCGGTTGCTATTGTTGGTATGGCATGTCGGTTCCCCGGGGAAAGTGATACACCGGAAAAATTTTGGGAGCTTCTCAAAAATGGGCACGAGGGCTTATGTGATGTACCGGATAATCGCTGGGATTCCAAAGAATATTTCGATGAGGAACCGGGAAAACCGTTAAAAATTTATACACAAAAACTTAATTTTCTGGCAGAAGACGTGTCGCTGTTTGACTCAAGACTGTTTGCGATTTCACCCAGAGAAGCAGAAGAGATGGACCCTCAGCAGCGACTGTTGCTTGAGCTGACATGGGAGGCACTGGAGCGTTCCGGTTATGCACCGAAAACCCTTAAAGGGCAGGCAATTGGTGTGTTTATGGGAATTATCACTTCAGAATACGGTCTTCTGGCCCGGGATATGGCGAAAACAGGACCGCATACGATGACGGGGCTTTTAAACAGTATGGCATCTGGTCGTATCGCACACTCATTTGGTTTTCATGGCCCGGCAATTTCGGTTGATACGGCATGTTCGTCATCAATGGTGTCCATACACCAGGCCTGCAAAAGTATTCAGGATAATGAATGCCATATGGCCATTGCAGGTGGAGCCGGGCTGATGTTATCCCCCTTGCCAATGCTTAATTTGTGCAAGTTGCATGCATTGTCCAAAGACGGTCGTTGTAAAACTTTTTCAGCAAATGGCGATGGTTATGGTCGGGGTGAAGGTGCGGGCGTTGTTGTTTTAAAAAGACTGGATATGGCCCAGCGGGACGGTGACCCCGTTCTTGCAGTGATTGAAACGTCTGGCCTCAATCACGACGGGCCGGCCAGTGGACTGACTGTACCCAATGGCCAGGCGCAACAAAAATTGTTGCAGGAAACACTGGATCGTGCCGGTATTCAGCCGCGTGATATCGGTTATGTTGAAATGCATGGTACCGGGACGTCACTGGGTGACCCTATTGAGTTTCAGTCACTGGTGGGTGTGTTTGGCAAGGACCGGAGCCCGGATACTCCTCTGATGTTGGGGACCTGCAAGGCCAATATCGGTCACCTGGAAGCTGCCGCCGGGATTGCCAGCGTGATTAAAACAGTATTGTGTTTACAAAATAAAGCAGTACCACCACATATTAATTGTGATGAAATAAACCCGCGTATACAGCTTCAGCGTATTCCGGCGACCCTGCCTGATTCATACAAACACTGGGAGACTCACGATAATGAAACCCGACGCGTAGGTATCAGCTCCTTTGGTTTTAGTGGGACCAATGCATTTATTGTCATCAAGGAGT
Source organism: Gammaproteobacteria bacterium (assembly GCA_013151355.1). Taxonomy (GTDB): domain Bacteria; phylum Pseudomonadota; class Gammaproteobacteria; order SZUA-152; family SZUA-152; genus SZUA-152. The sequence goes on along the minus strand of JAADIL010000128.1, from coordinate 16,515 downwards.
CACCAGAGAAAACATTAAATACGCCTGATGTTGGTCCGGACAGACAAAAACATATTTTGGCGATATCTGCTCAAAGCAAGTCCGCGTTGCACGAATTGGTCGGGCGATATCGTGACTATGTGTCAGACCCGTCTGTAACAGATCTTCCCTCGTTTGCGCATACGATTAACGCAGGGCGTTCCCATTTTAGCTGGCGGGCGGCATGTATATGGACCGATAAAAAAGAGTTGTTATCAGGTTTGTCCGATATTGCGGGTGAACAGCATACAGGAAAAAATACCTGGTATCGGTCTGCTCCGGCAGATTCCGAAAAAAGAATTTCATTTATTTTTCCTGGAAAAATAAATGGAGTATTTGATGAATTAGCGTCACTGATTGAGTCGTGCCCCGGTTTTCAAAAAACATGGAAACGTTGTGAAGAAGCATTTTCTTTGTATACCAGTAGCACATTGACACACCTGCTGACAAAACACCGGGAACATTTTTTGGCGATTCCCCTTGATGAAGCGGCGATTATTTTCAGTGTTTCTTGTTCCATGTTCGACTTGTTTCGACACCTTGGAATCAGGGTGAGTACGGTTTATGCAGAAGGAGAAGGTGTTTTTTCCATGGCAGCATCGACAGGAATGGTGTCGCTTGAGCAGGCCGCGAACGGTTTGGTACGAGGGTATATGGACAAACAGGCACATGAACCACTGGCAAAAGAATATCAGTTCAGTATGCCATCGTTCCGGGTGATATTGCCGGGCAGTAAAGAACCTCTTAAACGGTCCCGGTTATCCGACCCCGCACTTCTTGATTGCGCATACAACAAGCCTGAAGGCAGAGAAAACATACGGGAAATGATAGGTGGTGACGAAGTGCTGGTATTTGAGATGGATACACACCCACAGGTGGCCAGTGATATATACGGGAACGATATTTCCGGTTGCGCCGTATCCTGTCTGGAAAATATGTCCTGGGACAGTGTTGTTAACTTTGTGGCGGAGTGTTACAGCCATGGTCATTCAATTGACTGGCAACGGTTTGATGAAGGGTTTAAAAGAGAGAAACTGATTTGCCCGACTTACCCATTTCAGAGGCGTTCCTGCTGGATAGATACTTCTCCGGATTTATTGCTTCAGGGGTGCACTACGCCGTCATTATCCTCATCACTGCATGCTGAGACAACAACACTGGTCAATCCCCTGGAAGGACGTGTTCAGTCTACTCCTCTTAAAACATCACATGTATTGTTTAATTTGGGTCCCGAAAAACTGCCGACATTAAATGATACGCATTATATTGTGCATATTGGGCATTTTTTTGAAATGTTGATATCCGGTCTGAAGCCGTTGGAGAAAAAAAGCACCCATGTCAAATCTTTAACATTTGATTCGGCGCTTATTATTTCAGAGGGGGAGGAAAAAGAAATTCATATGATGCTTGAAGCATCATCCGACAGCGCTACAGCCACAGATAGTGCCACAGCTACAACAAATAGTGCCACAGCTACAACAAATAGTACCATGAATTTTTCTTTTCATACGCCCGGGAAACATGCCAATGACTGGAGTCAACATGTTCATGGGGCGCTGGAGGATTTGTCGTTAGCCGGTAATGTGCCCGACAAACAGGATTTTTCGTCGATCAAGTCACGTTGTCTGGCCAGGATGTCCGGGGATGAATTTTATCAAACCATGACGGAGAGGGGATTTGTGTTGGGGACATCCGTCCGCTGGATTGATCAGGTCTGGCGCCGCGATGGTGAAGCGCTCGCCAGGTTTCGATTGGCGACTCCCGATGAGAGTTCATTTTCATGGGGGTTAGGTGTTCATCCGGGTGTGTGGGCGTCCTGTTTTCAGTTGTTGCATGCTACGCTTGAAGAGGCTGTGGGTCTTGATGTCCGGTTTGTTCTTGTGGGAATGGGGGCGATTGATTTTTTTCACAGTGACGTTGGTTCAACTGTTTGGTGTCACATGACATCTTTGGGACGGGCAAATAACGATGGCATTCTGGATGGTGCATTTACCCTTTATACCGATTCAGGTGAAATAATTGCACATTGTTATGGCTGTGAAATGAAAGCGCAGGCAGTGGATAAAGAAGATGCAGATAACCCTTGCGAAGGCAATCCGGAAATAATAAATGCACTCAACAGTGCCACATCCCCGGATCACCAGCTGGAGGTGATTATACAATACGTAAAAAAAATGCTCTGTGAATTGTTAAAAGTTCCCGAGGATGAAATTGGCGCATCAGAATCGATCAATCAACTTGGTATGGACTCATTGGTCGGGTTTGAGTTACGGGATAAACTCAACAAGGAGTTCGGTGTCCCTGTTCCGATTTCGATTCTTCTGCAAGGACCAACACCCAAAGAACTGGCTCAGGAAATTCAGCAACAGTTTACTGAACGTCGTAACGCTGAAGCAAGTACAGGGAAAAATAAACCAGAGCCAGAAGGTCACACAATAACGATTCCTTCGTATTCGCAAGTTTCTTTGGAAAAATACAAGTGGGTACAGGGAAAGCGCAATGAAAATGCAGGAATAAACCTGTATTGCCTGCCTTATGGTGGTGGTGGAGCTTCATTGTATCGAGGCTGGTCAGCCGTGTTTCCAAAAGAGATTAATGTTCAGCCGATTCAGCTTCCCGGTCGGCAAGAGCGCATACTGGAACATCCTGTTGAATCTATTCATGAAATGGTCAAGATGCTAACAGATGTATTGGGTGATGATCTCAATCATCCGTATGCTATATATGGTCACAGTGCAGGGGCGCTTGTTGCGTATGCCTGGGCCAGGTATCTGGATGAACACAAGCTGCCAAAACCTGAATATTTGATTGTGGGCGGGTTCACTGCCCCTTTTGTGCCCAGTCCCTACTTAGGCATTGTTAAAAATGTATTTCGTGAAGGTGGGTTTGAGGGAATTCCTGCTGTTGATGAATTTATACAGCAGGTGAATCAGGGTTCTGAAAAAATAAAGGAATGTATGGCCAGAGTCACAGAGGTCACTGGTATAGCTCTCCACCAGGGTTTTGAGCGTCAGGAATTTTCAACTGCGATGCTGCCGCAGTTGGTCGCTGATTGCAAGCTGGTTGAAAGTTTTGACTCACAAAATGCGGGGTGTCTGGACATCCCGATAGCAGCACTGCACGGAATGGATGATGACCGGGTATCCATTATGGGGATGCGCGCATGGAAGTCGTTGACGACAGATTCGTTTTCTATAAAGACATTTCCCGGGAATCACTTTTTTCTGCATGCGGATCAAAGTGAAAAGGCAGTTACAAAGTACATTTATGATCTTCTTGTAACGCATAACCAGGAGGTGCTACTCGAACCCGGCTGAACTGTTTGAATGTATCATGATAAGCAACTGTGAAATTACCTGTAAAAGTGTCACGTCGGCACTAATATTGATTATTCAACAAGTATCTGGCTAATGGCTTTCCCTGTTTCTGCATATTTTAATTATAGGAGATTAACATGGACGTAATAGCACCTGAGAGATCTAAAAAAACTCGTCAAAAAGTGAAGTTGAATTGCGATAAAATTATGGCCAATATCAATGAACTGCGACCAATGTTACAGGCTCGAAGTAATGAAATAGATGAAGCCAGAGCGATACCGGATGATATTGTTGAGTCTCTCCGGGAGGCCGGTGTTTTTCGAATGATGGTGGCGCGGTCAAGAGGAGGACCGGAGATGAATCCGATGCAGGTTAACGACGCGCTCGAAGAACTTTCAGTCGGGAATGCTTCCGTTGCCTGGTGTGCCATGATTCAAATGGATAGTGGCCAGTACAGTGGTTTGCTGGACAGGGATGTCGCCAGGAAATTATATCCTCATCTTGATATGACAACATCAAATGTTGTTCAACCAAAAGGGAGGGCGCAAAAAACGAAGGGAGGGTATATCGTTAATGGGGTATGGCATTTTGCCAGCGGCTGTCAACATACGGACTGGTTTTCGGGTGGGTGTCATGTGTTCGAAAAAGACAGTGATATTCCACTGAAAAACGAGAATGGCAAACCTCTCTATATCATGATTTTGGGAAAGCGGGAGCAGTTTATCATTCATGATACATGGTATACCACCGGGCTTCGTGGAACGGGTAGTAATGATGTGGAAGCTGTTGATCTGTTTGTTCCGGCTGAAAATACTTTTTCCTTTAATTTTAGAGAAAATGTATCGCCGAACAGCCCTTTGTACTCATGGCCATCTATTTTAACTGCAAAGATGTCGGGTGTCGTATTGGGAATTGCGCGCAGTGCAATTGAAACGGCTGTTTTGGTGATACGGGAAAGGGAAATAAAGTCAGAACAGGCATTGCTTTCGATCACTGATGCACAGGTGCATTATGCTTCGGCCAAAAATTATGTTAACAACTCTCTGGAGGCACTTTGGGCCAAGCTTGAGAAAAAAAGCTGGCCAAACAAACAGGAACGACTTGCCGTATTTTTATCCAGAGCAAATGCATTTCACTCCTCACGCAAGGCAGTGCAGATTATATACGATGCTATGGGAGCCAGTGCAGTGTATACCCATAAAATGCCGATGGACCGTCATCTCAGAGACATCAATACTGCCTGTCAGCATATTGTGGCTCAACGCAGGGCACAGCAGGCTGTTGCTGACCTTATGCTGGGAGGAGAAGGGGAGGCTGTTCCGTTTTCATAGACGGGAATGGGTGGTGGCTTCCTGAATTGCTAACTGTGGGGAGAGGGTAGCCACCAGAGACAAAATTATTTGACAAGTTTATATTTTGTTTTTCATCAAAAATAATTCATGGAATGGTAATATGCCCGGAATTGCAGTGTATTGTCACTCCTCTTTCCGGGTTATTATGTGATGGTGTTTTTTGTTTGACAACCATAATCAATGGGTTGGAAAAGATGGATTGGAAAATATTACAGGAGTTTGTATGGCCAAACGTTCTATATATGCCAGGGAGTTAGTCAATTTAATGGCTGGGCACTGGGTTGCACGTGCTGTTTACGCCGCCGCCAGGCTCGGTGTTGCCGATCTGTTAGAGGCCGGTCCACAGCATGTGGAAGTGTTGGCCAAAAAAGCAAATGCTCATGAGGGTGCACTTTATCGTTTACTGAGGGCGCTTGCCAGTGTTGGTGTTTTTACAGAAACAGAGCCCAACACGTTTTCCATGACACCAAAAGCAGAACTGTTGTGTTCTGATCATCCAAATTCACTGAGGCCTTTGGTGTTGCTGTGGAATGAACTGGAATACAGCGCCTGGGATGATATCGTGCATAGCATCAAAACAGGGGAGTGCGCGTTTGAATATCGTACAGGTTCTCCTTTTTTTGACGTTCTGGAAAAAGATATGGAGTCAGCGAGGATATTCAGAGAGGCTATGGCGGGTGCCTCCAGGTTAATTCCTTTGGCGATTAGTGAAGTTTATGATTTCTCCGGGTGTAATACGATCGTAGATGTTGGCGGGTCTCATGGAAATCTGGTTTCGACGATTTTGAGTACTCACCCTGATTTGAAAGGTGTGATTTTTGACCTTCCAAATGTAGTGGAAAGCGTAAAAAATAAAATGGGGGACGAGGCTTCTCGTTGTGAATTTGCAGGTGGAGATTTTTTTGAATCGGTTCCTGGTGGTGGTGATCTCTATATCCTTTCCAGGATTATTCACGATTGGGATGATGAGCACAGCATCAAAATACTGAAAAATTGCCGGAATGCGATGGGTTCTGATGGAAAGCTGTTGCTCGTGGAAATCATCATCGACACCAATAATGAATCATCTTTTGGTAATTGGCTTGATTTGCATATGTTGGTGATGCAGGGCGGAAGTGAGCGTACTGAGGCTGAATATCGACGTCTGCTTGATGCTGCCGGGTTTGAGCTCACCCGGATTATCCCAACAGGTCAATGGCAGAATATAATTGAGGCCGTACCTGCCTCAATTTGAGGACAACTGATACGTTTGTTGAACCGGCGCTTCTTTAGTTATTGAAAAAATTATACCGCCATATTTTTTGCTGGTTTGTTGGTGACAGTTATTGGTTTTGGTCTGCTTGTTGATCAAGGTGAAAAGGTGGTCACGAATTATCTTTACGATTTTTTTGTAATACATAATCAGGAGGTGTCACTCGAACTGACCTGTAATGTTTGAACGTATCATAATAAATAACCACGAAATTACCGGCTCGAAACCAGGGGCAATCCCCATATTACGAAAAGGAAAATAAATCATGTCTAGCGAAGCTTTGGAAATTACTCAGGAAAGTGTTGATCCAGCACAGGAGAAAATTCTCCAGTTAATATCCAGTCAATGGCTTGCCCGGTCGCTTTATGTTGTTGCAAAACTGGAAGTAGCAGATCTTGTTGCCGATGGATATTGTTCTGTTACCCAATTGGCGGAAAAGACTCAAATGCACCCCAATTCCCTGTACCGGGTTATCCGGGCACTGGCCAGTACAGGATATTTTACAGAGGTTGCTCCGCGGGAATTTGAACTGACCCCGCTGGGTACGTCTCTCAGGAAAGATGTGCCAGGCACGGTGCGCTCAACCATTTTGGCACTGGCCGGCCAGTTGCAATGGGAAAGTTGGGGTGAAACTCTTCACAGCGTTCGAACGGGGGAGACCGGGGTCAAGAAAGCATTTGGTATAAGCCTTTTTGACTATCTCGGCGAAAACCCTGAGGAGGCTATCTGGTTCAACGAAACAATGGAAAGTTCTCACAGTACCGAGGCACCCGCTGTGGCCCGGGCGTACGATTTTTCGGAGGCTGAAAAAACCATCGTCGATCTGGGGGGTGGCAGTGGAGATTTGTTGAGCACTATTCTGCAAGCATACCCGCAGGCAAAAGGGGTGTTGCTGGATCTTGCACATGCTGCCGAACAGGCCAACGAACGGTTCGAAAGCCTGGGTTTGTCTGGCCGCTGTACGTTTGTGAAGGGCAACTTCTTCGAATCTGTCCCGAAAGCGGATGTTTATATACTTTCGCATGTCATCCATGACTGGACTGACGAGCAATGCATTACCATCCTTGAGAATTGCAGGCAGGCCAATCCGGCAGCCAAAGTGTTGATCATTGAAATGCTCATTCCATCAGGCGATACTTTTCATCCTGGCAAAATTATTGATCTCCAGATGTTGGCGTTGCTGGGCGGACAAGAGCGCACCAAAGCGGAATACGCTGCCCTGTTTGCCAGGGCAGGCTATACACTCGCGCAGGTCGTATCCATTCAGTCCCGCGCCTGTGTACTTGAGGTTATTCCCGATTCTTCCGGAAGTACTACAGATTCCTACCCTGTGGCAATGCAAACCCAAACTGGAGATGACTCATGAAAGAAGCAGTCCCGCTGTTAAGTCCACTATTACCCCCGCAATTAATTCTTATGGTGGCTCGAAAGTTGGGTTTCGGGAGGCAGGCCCTGAATTTTATTATCACCAAGATAGCGTCCAAGGATCGCAAGCCCAAGGTTTTTGCCGGTTATGAGCCTGCCGCTCATGATGTGTTTGTAACCTGTTTCTCCAAGTCTGGCACCAACTGGGCCTTGCAGCTGACAGAGCAGATTTCTCACCGGGGAGAGGCTGATTTCAGGCATATCCACGATGTGGCCCCGTGGCCTGATGGCGATTTCCCGGGTATCGTTCCGCTGGATGATCCCGGGCCTCGCAATCGTGCCCCAACGGGGTTGCGCTCAATCAAGACTGCCCTTGAGGCGGACTACGTGCCATATGATCCGCGTGCCAAGTATCTGTGCATTGCGCGAGACCCCAAAGAAATATCTATTTCGGCATATCATTTTCTGACGGGTATTTTTGGTCTTCGCGAGTACATCAGTCCCGAGCAATGGTTTGAAATGGATATTGCACCTGACTCGATTCTGGGTACCTGGCCTGGCCATATGGCAGGTTACTGGGCCTGGCGTGACCGTCCCAACGTCCTGGTGCTGCTCTATCCGGAGATGAAAAAAGACCTGCCGGGTACGGTTGACAAGATTGCTGAATTGCTTGAAGTCGATCTCGACGAGCAGCAACGCGCCGAGGTGATACGCAAGAGCGGGTTCGCTTATATGACATCCATGGAATCGTGTTTTGCCCCACCACGGCTGCCATTACTGACGGGGAAAAACCGCGGGAAAATGATGCGCAGTGGCAAGTCCGGAAAATCTTCGGAGTTTCTTTCGTCCGAGCAGCGAGGTGAGCTTGATGCGCGCATGCTTGCCACACTGGATAAGCTGGGTTCGGATTTTCCCTACTCGGAGCTGTTTATGTCCTCGTGATATTCTGTCGCCGGACTCTCCGGTCTCTGATGGTTTCCAGCTTTTCGTGCAACAATACCGTTGACGGGTTCACAGAATCCTGCCGTTTGAAACCGGGGGCAATAGTGGCCCGGTAGTGCCGTATATTCTCGTGCATAAAATCCCGTGCGAACACAATTAACAATAATAAATCCTGAGGAGGGGAAAAATGATTCCTGCCGGAATTGAAGCAATGAATGTTTTTGGTGGCACTGCCTGTCTTGATGTAATGGAGTTGGCACAACATCGTCAACTGGACAGCTCACGGTTTGAAAATTTGTTGATGAAAGAAAAATCCGTAGCGCTTCCTTACGAAGACCCTGTCTCGTATGGCGTCAATGCAGCAAAACCGATCCTGGATTCCCTCTCCGGGGAAGAGAAAGAGCGAATTGAATTACTCATTACCTGCACCGAATCCGGTATTGATTTCGGGAAGTCCATAAGCACTTATATTCATCACTACTTGCAGCTGGACCGGAATTGTCGTTTGTTTGAGATTAAACAAGCCTGTTATTCAGGAACAGCAGGTTTGCAGATGGCGGTCAACTTTATATTGTCGCAAACCTCTCCGGGTGCGAAAGCATTGGTCATCGCAACAGATATATCCCGTTTTATGACCATTGGTTCGGGGGGGAGGATATCTGAAGATGCATCATTTTCAGAACCCAGTTCCGGAGCCGGGGCCGTGGCTTTTTTGGTCAGTGAAAACCCCGTTGTGTTGCAAATAGATGCGGGTGCCAGTGGATATTATGGTTATGAGGTGATGGATACTTGTCGCCCGGTGACTGACAGTGAGGCGGGCGATGCGGATCTGTCACTTATGTCTTATATGGATTGTTGTGAGCAGACATTTCTGCAATATCAGAAACGGGTTGGTGGTGCAGACTACCGGGAAACATTTCAATACTTGAGCTTTCATACACCATTTGGTGGAATGGTGAAAGGTGCGCATCGTGCCATGATGCGCAAAATGGTCAAGGCCAAAGCGCCGGAAATAGAAGAAGATTTCATGCAACGGGTAATGCCGGGGATGACCTGTTGTCAGCGAGTGGGTAACATCATGGGGGCTACGGTGTTTTTGTCGCTTGCCAGCACCATTATTAACGGTAATTTTGATACTCCAAAACGTATCGGTATTTTTTCCTATGGTTCAGGGTGCTGTTCCGAATTTTATAGCGGCACGGTCACTGCTGAAGGGAAAAAATGTTTGCAGAGTTTCGATATAGAGAAACAGCTGGATGAGCGTTATCAACTTTCCATGGATGAATATGAAACATTGTTAAAAGGTAGTGGGGCGGTCAGGTTTGGTACCCGAAATGTTGAGCTGGATTTTCAGATCATTCCCGGAGCATATGATTCAGTGCAGGGAAAACAACGACTGTTTTTGGAGAAAATAGACGATTTCCATCGTGTATACCAGTGGGGTTTGTGAATTGTTACACGTTATATGAGCACTGTGCATGACTCGATACATCGATCAAAGCCCGCTGCATCAAGCCTGAACATTCTGGAGGGTGTAAAACAGTTTGTGGAAAAGGGAAAGTTTCCCAGGGAACAATTATTCGTCGAGCGAGGTAAATCTGATGAAAACATATGTATTTCCAGGACAAGGGTCCCAGTCTGCAGGAATGGGTGGAACACTTTTTGATGAATTTCGGGAAGTGACGGAAAAAGCAGATGAAGTTTTGGGGTATTCCATTAAAGCGCTTTGCCTGAATGACCACAATAAGGAGCTTGCCCAAACTCAATTTACACAACCGGCAATATATACCGTCAACGCGCTTTCTTATTATAAAAAATGCGAAGAAACTGACCAAAGGCCTGATTTTGTGGCAGGTCACAGCCTGGGGGAATATAACGCATTGCTTGCATCCGGTGTCTTCGATTTTGAAACAGGTTTGAGGCTGGTTAAAAAAAGAGGCCAGCTGATGAGTCAGGCCCGTGGCGGTACAATGGCCGCGATACTGGGTTTGAACAAAGAGGCTATTGAAAAGGTTATCCATGACAATCAGCTACAGGGTATTGATGTTGCCAATTACAACACGCCATCTCAAATTGTGATATCCGGCCTGTCAGATGAAATCAGCAAGGCTGGACCACTGTTTTTGCAGGAAGGTGGGCAGTGTATTCCACTGAATACCAGCGGGGCTTTTCATTCCCGGTATATGCAAAGCGCCAGAGATGAATTTGCTGAATTTTTGGCTGAATTCTCCTGTTCAAAGCTGACACTACCTGTGGTCGCAAATGTTACGGCGAGGCCGTACAAGCAGGAAGATATCCGGTTGAATCTTGCAAACCAGATGACTCATTCGGTACATTGGTCCGAAAGTATTCGTTATCTGATGGGGCGGGGAGAAATGGAGTTCGAAGAAATTGGCCACGGTAGGGTATTGAAAAATATGGTGGCAAAAATACAGCGTGAAACAACGCCTCTTGTTGTCACCCATGAAGAAAATGATATTACCAGGCAAAAAATATCAAATAATGTAACGAAACAAAGGCAACCTGATTTGGTGTTTATGTACTCAGGTCAGGGTTCACATTATTATCAAATGGGGAAAGAGTTATACCAAAAAAACAGCGTATTCAGAGACGCAATGAATCAATGCAGTGCGATGCTGGAACCTCTCCCTGGCAAGTCTTTGGTCGATGTTATTTATAATGAATCAGTAAAACATGAAGTGTTTGATGATATTTTATATACACATCCAGCGATATTTTGTATTGGTTACAGTTTGACACAAGTGCTTGATGATATGGGGATACGACCAAAAATTGTGCTTGGTTACAGTCTGGGGGAATACGTCGCAGCAGTAGTGGCAGGTGTGATGTCTTTAGACGATGGTCTGAAACTGGTGGCGCATCAGGCGAAACTCCTTCATGAAAAGTGTCGTTATGGGGGAATGTTGGTTATTCTCGATCGAATGGAAAATTTTGATAAAAATCTACCCTTGTTTGAAAATTGTACCTTTGCCGGAATGAATTACGAAGATAATTATGTCATAAGCGGCTCAATAGACACGTTAAAGAAAGTTAATTCCCGGTTAAAAGATAACGGAATATTTTCTCAACTTCTGCCAGTGAATCATGCTTTTCACTCGGAACTGATCAATCCGATTAAAAATGATTTCGATGCATTTGCAAATGAAATAAATTTTATGTCACCCAAAATACCGATTTATTCCTGTGCAAAAGGAGAAGAGGTTGTTAAACCGGATAAATATTATTTCTGGAATGTGGTGAGGGAAGAAATACAGTTCAAAAAACTTGTTTCAACGCTCATCAGTCAGGAGGAGCGGCTGTTTGTAGACTTGAGCCCAACAGGGACGCTATCAAATTTTATTAAATATGGTTTCGGAAAATCAGTTCCCTCTTATTATGCCATTAATCAGTTTGGACAGGATCTTAAAACCATCGATAACCTGGTTGTTGATTTAAATATGCATTCACATGCTGCTTGATATGGGTTACACCTATTATTTCGTGCACGTTTCCAGGTTAATAAATCGCGGTACGGCGCAGGTTGGGGTTCGCAAGCTCACCGCCAACCTGGACCAGGCAGGAATTTTGGCTTAACTTAATGACATTGGGACCACACTTTTCTTTAAATGTGAATTAAAGGTTGAATCATTTTGTCAGGAATGGATAATCGTTCCGGTGTACCGGGAGGTTATGTTGTAGTGGTGCTGGCAAGTGGCGTGTTATAAACGCAGAGGGCGCAGAGAAAAACACTGAAAACTCTGTGCCCTCTGCATCTCTGTGATCTCTGCGTTAAATACCCGGTGATTTTTTTAAAAGTAGCGCATTTTTATCGCTAATTCATCTTTAACTCGTGTCTTTTTTCAAATGCCTGATTCAAAATTCAAATGGATTTCTCCCCCGGCTGACCTGGCAATACCCGACGATGAGGTTCATCTCTGGCAAGCCAGTCTGGACCAGCCTCATTCACGCATCCAGGAATTGGAACATTTGTTGTGTCCGGAAGAAAAATTGCGAGCTGGAAATTTTATGTTTGATAAACATCGTCGGCGTTTTATTGCGGGGCGTGGGTTTTTGCGCAGCATTTTGGGTGGATACTTAAATCAGCAAGCTGCAAGCCTGGAATTTTTTTATGGCCCATGGGGAAAACCAGAACTTGTTTCTGGCAATATTCACGATAGACTGTATTTTAATGTTTCGCATTCTCATGAAATGGCGCTTTATGCCATTTCCAGAAATCGCCAGGTCGGTGTCGATGTCGAATATCTTCGAGCAAAGCAGGATGTGGAAAATATCGCACAGAGTTATTTTTACCCGAGTGAATGTAAGGCCATTCATTCCCTTTCCGCAGAGAAAAAAAAGGAGGCTTTTTTCAAGGCATGGACCGTCAAAGAGGCTTACGCAAAGGCAACCGGGGAAGGATTGTCCGTGCTGGAGCAGGTTGAGACCTCAATACCCCCGGATGGCCCGGCAGCACTGCTGAATATCCATGGAAACCCTGACGCAATGACTCGCTGGTCTTCCTGCCAGATTCATCCCTCCCAGGGGTACATGGCATCACTGGTGGTTGAGGGGCGGGGGTGGAATTTGCGCTGTGTGATGCATAATCAGAGGTGATGTTTTCATTCCGCGGGTGAGTTACTGCCGGGCATTCCTTACGTAAAGCTTGCAAGTCGATTGCCGATAGGTTTTTAGAGGCTACAACATCAGAAATTCCTTGTTATTGTTATACCTGTGCGGGTGTAGAGTGGGCATGATTTTTAACCCGCGCGGATGCTGACGATGTGTATGGGCACGGAAAATGTGCCCGCCCTGCGGTGGCTGAACCTGCAAAATATGCAGGATGGTGTGCTGGTGATGTAACTTTGGTGATGTGAGGCAGGTGAATGAAAAAAGCAGCAATGAAAGAGATGCAGGAAAACAGCTATTTGTTCAGTGCGAATGCCGGGTTTGTCGAAGCGCAGTATGCGGTGTTTTTACAAGATCCATCAGCGGTGGGTGCTGACTGGCGAGCCCTTTTTTCCGATGAAAAATTTGCGGGTTTGCCGACAGGGGACGGTGTGTCCGGAGCGGATCATCAGGTAATACGCGATGAGTTCAGGCGTATGGCCAGGCAACCCCGGGTGCAGGTCGTCGCAAATGCAGCACCGGAACAATCCTGCCTGGGTGCCAAACAGGTGGCGGTTCTACAGTTAATTAATGCCTATCGTTTCCGTGGACACGAGCACGCGGACCTGGACCCGCTGGAATTGCGTGATCAGGATCTGGTGCCAGAGCTGCATCCCGCGTTCTACAAACTGGGCGATGATGACATGAACACCGTGTTTAACACGGGTTCACTGGTGGGTGAAGAGACTGCGCCGCTGCAAGAGATTCTGGAAATTCTGCGCCGTTCGTATTGTGGCCACATTGGCCTCGAATACATGCATATTACCGATACGCAACAAAAACGCTGGATACAACAACGCGTGGAAGGTGTCGGCAGCCGACACGGATTCCCAAAAGAGCAACGCCTGGATATGCTCAAATCCATCTTGTCTGCCTCGGAATTTGAGCGCTATTTGCATACCCGCTATGTAGGGCAAAAACGTTTTTCACTGGAAGGTGCAGAATGCCTGATTCCCATGTTGCGCCAGTTGGTGCAACAGGCAGGTGAAAACAAGGTGGTCGAAGTGGTGATTGGCATGGCACATCGTGGGCGCCTGAACGTGTTAACCAATATTCTGGGTAAGTCCCCCAGCTCCCTGTTTGACGAATTCGAGGGCAATTCGGCCGGGCAGGTGGTCAATGGTTCGGGTGACGTGAAATATCATCAGGGATTCTCATCAGATATTGAAACTCCCGGTGGCATTGTGCATCTGGCTCTGCTGTTCAACCCGTCACATCTGGAAATAGTCAGCCCGGTGGTGGGCGGTTCGGTGCGTGCCCGGCAACATCGCCGCAAAGATACCAGCGGCAGCATGGTTTTGCCCGTGCTGATTCATGGTGACGCCGCATTTTCCGGTCAGGGTGTGGTCATGGAAAATTTTAACATGTCACAGGCGCGTGGTTTCAGCATCGGTGGCACGGTACACATCATTATCAATAACCAGATCGGTTTTACCACCAGCAACCCGCTGGACTCGCGCTCCACGACCTATTGCACCGAAGTGGCGCGAATGATTCAGGCGCCGATTTTTCATGTCAATGGTGATGATCCGGAAGCCGTGGCACGCATCATGAGAATCGCCCTGGATTTTCGCATGGTCTATCGCAAAGATGTGGTAGTGGACATGGTGTGTTATCGCCGCCATGGCCATAGTGAGGCCGATGAACCGGCAGCAACACAGCCGATGATGTATAAAAAAATTCGTCAGCATGCCCGGGTTGCACAACTCTACGCAGATCAGCTGATCGACGACGGCATTGTCAGCGTAGATGATGTGGATGCGATGAACCTGCAATACCGGGACAATCTGGACAACGGCGAAACTGTCGCGCCGGATATAGTGAATAAATATTACGACAAACCTTACTGGGTGGACTGGAACCCGTATCTGGAAATCGACTGGAATGAAAATGTTGATACCCGCAAGTCACAATTATATGTGCAGGATGTGGTGAACCGTTTATACAGTCTGCCTGACAATGTGATGCCTCACGCCAGTGTGCGTCGCATTCTGGATGACCGCTATAAAATGGCCCGGGGCGAGATGCCCATGGACTGGGGTTTTGCAGAAACCATCGCCTACGCCAGTCTGGTGGAAGAGGGTTATCCGGTTCGCCTGTCAGGACAGGACAGTGGTCGCGGTACCTTCTTTCATCGCCATGCGATTATTCATGACCAGCAAGCCGGTGAAAGTTATACCCCGCTGCAACATCTTGACAAGGAGCAGGGTGATTTTGTGGCGATTGACTCCCTGTTATCCGAAGAAGCGGTACTGGGTTTTGAATATGGTTTCAGTACCGCCGCACCCTATGCCCTGGTCATCTGGGAAGCGCAGTTTGGTGATTTTGCCAATGGTGCGCAAGTGGTGATTGACCAGTTTATTACCTCGGGGGCCTCCAAATGGGGGCGTCTGAGTGGTCTGGTGATGTTTTTGCCGCATGGTTTTGATGGCCAGGGCCCGGAACATTCATCGGCCCGCCTGGAGCGCTACTTGCAGTTGTGTGCTGAAAATAATGTACAGGTGTGCATACCCAGTGAGCCGGCGCAAATGTTTCATATGTTGCGCCGACAAATGTTACGCAAAATGCGCACGCCACTGATTGTGATGACGCCAAAAAGCCTGCTGCGACACAAATTGTCAACCTCGCGCCTGGAAGACTTGTCTGATGGTGAATTCAGGGCTGTGATCAATGACCCCGACGGGCTGGATGCCAAAAAAGTCACCCGTGTCGTTGTGTGCAGTGGCAAGGTATTTTTTGATCTTCTGGATGCCCGCAGGAAACGTGAGCTGCACAATGTGGCACTGATCCGCATCGAACAACTGTACCCTTTTCCCACCACACAATTTTGTGATGTACTGGAAGCATATCCGAAAGCAAAACGAATTGTCTGGTGCCAGGAAGAGCCGCAAAATCAGGGTGCCTGGCAATATATCCGGCCAACCCTGCGCGACAGCAAACACGATAAACAAGTGTTGTCTTATGCGGGACGGCCAGCTGCGGCCGCACCGGCAGTGGGTAGTTACAAAAAGCACATTCAGCAATTACAATCATTGATTGATACCGCATTATCGGAGTGATATTTGTTATGAAACATGCAGCAAACAGTTCGTGTTTACACAATATTCTGGAGAATTTTTATGCTTATTGATGTAAAGGTACCTGCCTTGTCGGAGTCCATTACTGACGGAACTCTGATCAACTGGCACAAAAAACCTGGCGAATTCGTCCAGCGTGACGAGAATCTTGTGGATCTGGAAACAGATAAAGTCGTGCTGGAAATTGTGGCACCAAAAGATGGTGTATTACAGGAAATCAACAAAGGTGATGGCGAATTGGTAGCGAGTGAGGAAGTTATTGCCACAATCAATGATGAAGCCAAATCCGGACAGAGCACAGGACAGAGTATGTCCACAGAAAAACAGATTATCACCGCTGAAAAAATGATAATGACCGAAAAAATCCCGGAAGTATTATTAAGCCCTGCCGCAAAAAAACTGGTATCAGAAAATAATATCGATCCCACGCGTGTGTCAGGAACCGGCCGGGATAATCGTGTCACCAAGGCCGATATCATCCATTATCTGGAAACACGGGGTGGTGGCAAAAAACACGAAGAAACAAC
>JAADIL010000038.1 GCA_013151355.1 Gammaproteobacteria bacterium | reverse complement strand
GCGAATATATTCATTCGTGGTTATCGATTTAAATGCACCAACAATGTCACCAACCGTAGGGGCAATCCCTTGTGGTTGCCCTGATTGGAGACGACCCACGCTTTAGGCACCCACAAGGGGTGCCCCTACGATTAATTTAGGGACGTGCACGCAATAACATCCCTTAATTATTCCGTGGAAATGATTTGGCATTACCGGAGCTGAACGAAGTGAGAAAATAATCGGTATAGAGGTCAAATATTCCGGTGTTATTCATGTCGATATCATAATGGAAATTACCCCCCGCGCGTAACATCAGTAAATCATTCAAATGTGTTTCATTTTTTATCTTTACCCTGCCCTCTTTTGGCTGCGCACCAACGCGATGCCCAGCAAAAATACACCGCCTGCAATACTCAATGGCAAACCATAAACTTTGACCGGATCGGGATGTGGGGCAACACCAGCCAGTACCAGGTAGTAAGGGTATGCCTGGAACCTGTTTCACCATTGTTACCATCCCAGTTGGCAAAGGAAATCGGAATAAACGAGCCTTCATTGAAGCTTACATCGCCGCTATCTCCACCCTGACGGGGACGCTTCATAAGAATGCGCCAGTGACCATGTTCCCATTTTCCGTTAGCGCTGAAACTGTTGTCGGCATTGCGCGGAACCATTTTCTGATCAGGCCCGGAGGCGTCCAGTAACACACTGCGAGGTGCAATGGCAGGTTCTATACTGCCCGCGTTCCAGTACCATATCGTAGTGGGGTGACTGCTGTTACCATGACGGAACAGAGGTTTGACCACTACTGGCCGGGTCTCAAAAGATTCCTGCCGGGGAAATTGAATTGCAACCGCATCCGAATGCATGGTGAGACTTGCATCATGAATTTGCATGGAGTCTTTTTCGCCGGGTCGGCTGTCGGTACGATCATTCACTTCCAGCAGGAAGGATATTTCATCGTCGTTGTAAAGTACTCGTACTGTCACTGCATCGTTAAGTGGTGTGAACAGGCGGTCCTCCCTGATGATATTGGGAACCAGAACCAGGGTCACCGCCGGAGCAGTATTCCATATTTCGTCATCGATATCGTCCGGCAACGCACCTTCCACCTTCATGGCGCGGACTACCGGCTCATCACTGGGCGCCCGGGTTTTTTCACGCAGGGTATAAACATAGTTGGCCACATGCCAGCGATCCTCAGCAGAAACAGGGTCTTTGTTACCTTCTTCTGTGGCCCGATGTGCGGGCATGGGCGTACCCGGAAGGCCAATGGATAACCGCGAATAGATGTTTTTAATGGTCTCGTCACGCGCCTGCTCTTTCTCACCAGCAACATTGCTGACACGCCACACCCAGGGTTTGGTGAGATCGCGTGGCCACAGGCGGTTACCCCAGTCGTCTTCCAGTTTTTTGCCGGAGGTGATGTTGCCTCGTCCTTCGATACCATGGCACTTGCCACAGACCTTTTCAAAGACAGGTTTTCCTTTGGCTACCGACTCGTCACTGAATGGCACCTGGCCCGTCAGAGGTTCATGTTGGGTGATTTTTCTGAAATCCGTTTTCAGATAAAGCCCGTCATCATCAAAGGCATCATCGTCAGCGTCCTCCGGTGCCCAGGCGGCAGTAATATCGAAACTTTTTATAACCGGAACCAGACTGCGCATCTGTTTGTCGCTCAACAGGCTTTCCCAACCGGGCATACCGGTTCCCGTCAAGCCGTTTTTAATGGTATTGAACAGGTCATCATCCAGCGGTAACTCGGTGCCCGGCGAGGTTTTGTACTTGAACAGGGCCAGAGTGAAGTCCCGTGGCTTGGGATACATGCGCTCAGCAGCCAGGCCATCACCCGCTCCCTGTTCACCATGACATGCCTGACAACGTTGCACATAAAGTTCCTTGCCCATTTGTTTGGCACGACGGGCCTTGATGTCGTCTTTCATGCCGGTCACGATTTTGGAAATATCAGGATCCCATATACGAGGCACCTGCCCCACGTAATCGAACAGGAAGGTAATAACTTGCCATATTTGTTTTTCATCCAACATCTCATGCCATACCGGCATGGCAGAGTTCCATGGTGTGCCTTCTGTGGGCAAGGCTGGCCCACCGGTAGAAATGCGCCAGAACAAATAGGACTCCTGCAATTGGGCGATGGTGCCTACGTCCTGAAAATTGGCTGGCAGTGGATTGAAGCCACGGGCGTAGAGTCCCTTGCCATTTAACAAATCGCCATGACAATAAAAACAGTTTTTATAATAAACCTCACGCCCTGACTCAACAATGTCGTTATAAATTTTCCAGCCCTTGTCTTTGTCTTCAACCATGACTTCCAGAACTCGTTCTCGCAGAGGATTTTCCAGTGTGGACAGGTTGTATTTTTTGCCGAATACGCGCACCGAACCCGGTGGCGCCGGATGTATCTGGCGCAGTTCCACCGGTGCATCCAGCGAAGGTTTCACAAAACCATAGGTGGTGTAGCCAATTATCCCGGGAATGATAATCAAAAATACCCAGCGCACCACAACCAGTTTTGGCTCCCGCAGCACAGCCAGGACAGGTGATTTGAATTCGATCCAGCGCGCCTCATCAAAGGAAAAATACAGCAACACACCCACAATGGTAATGACCATGTATTGCACCAGCAAAGAGGCAGGCAACAACGGCGGGAAAGCATTGTCAAAAATCAGGTAAGCAATAACGATGACCAGTATTGCCTGCCAGAATGCCGATATCCTGAAGCTTTTCATCGTTTAATCACCTTTTTGTTCCGACAGGAAAGCCACCAGTGCATCCAGTTGTTCATCACTCATTTGTTCTGCAAAATTCGGCGGCATCACTCCCGAGGGATAACCTTCGGCAATAACCGTATTGGGTTCAACAATGCTTTGGCGTATTTGATCGGCATCCAGACGGGCACCTATATCCTCAAGAGACGGCCCCAGCTCACCGCCACTACCCAACATGATGTGACAAGCCTGGCAACCAAACTGGGCAATAATCTTCCCGGTTCCACTACCGGCTATGTCTTCAACCGGCTTTTCACCACTGAGCAAATAAACGACCAGCATCTCCAGCTCCTTCACCGTCATTTTCCCGGCAAAGTCCTCGGGCATAACACCTGGCGGGAAGCCTTCGGCAATATTCGCGTTGGGGTCGATAATGCTTTGACGGATTTTTTCAGCACTCAGGCGCTTGCCGATGTGTTCCAGATCAGGGCCAAGTTCACCGCCACTTCCCAATACCTTGTGACAGGCCTGGCAGCCATACCTGGCGATGACTTCTTCAACCGTACCCGCTGGTCCTGCCGATTCTGCTGGTTGCACTTCTACCGCAGGTGCCTCGGCAGGTAATGACACAGTCACGTCGTTGCCATCTTTCGCCTGCAAATAGGCAATCACTGCATTGACCTCAATTTCCGAAAGCTCGATGGGAGGCTTGTTAACCGCTGGCATGGGTGAGATAGTGTCGTTACTACCCTTCTTGCCAAAACCTTTTACCACGTAGATACCCGGATCAACCATGGACTCATGCAAATAAGACTCGGCATCGGTGGCACTACCTTTATAACGTTCGTCCTTCAGGCGCTCGACGGCAGTCTCCTCCATATTTAATACCAAAATATCCGGAGCACGCCCCAGGTCGTTATGACACAAAGAACAAGTTCCCTTACCGGTAAAAACAGACTCACCCAGAGCAACAAAAGACTCAACAGTCAGCGCGCCCAGATCCACTTTCTGATCAACGGGTGCCTCACCTTCCACCTGTGGCAACAGATTGGCCACCAGGGTGAACAACAACGCCAGGGCCAGACTAAACCCCATACTTTTGACCAGCACATTGCCGCCTGATTTAACCTCGTTTGTCTTTTCGACACTCACGCGGCATCCCCTGCCCGTTCAGCCGCAGGTACTTTTCTCACAGCATAAGGTGGCACCTGTTTGGTGCCGCTAAGGTTGGCGATCCAGAAAATAAACAATACAAACAAGACGAACATCACCGTAACAATGGTCATCATATTCCCCGCATAACCAATAGTAGGGATAAAGTTATCCGGCGAGGTATCTTTCATCACCGTATACACATGCCAATGGGTGCGTACCGATGAACGTACATAACCCATCAATGCCATCAACCAGGTAAAGGCGATAGGCAAAGCGAACAAGGCATACTGGGCTCGATTACTCACCTGCCCCCAATGGGAAGGCAGGGTCTTCGCACCCCGATACAAAAAGGCATCAAGTACAACACCACTGATAATGACAGTCAGGGTAGACACCACCTGCATCACACTGGAACCCACTTTGTATACCGTGTTGGTGAAATAACCGTAATACACACCGGCAAAAATGATATTGACAATAGCAACGACATAAATCGCCACCATCAGGGCATTACCTGCTTTCTCCCATGAAACGGTAGCCACTTTGTCGGAGCGTCGATATATCTGGAAAGACATAAAGGTGAAAATAAGCATCAAATTCACGGCGATATTTTTTGCAGGCATAATACCCAGTGCGCCAAGCAAAGGGTGATTACTGCCACCCAGTGCGGCTATTTCACCAGAAGTAAGAATCAGCGTATGCGGTGTCACCCAGATTAAAAAACAGATCACCAGCACCACTGCGATGTACTTGATAAACCCCTGATACCGTTTGGAACCCTCGGTACGTGACATACCGGACCACAAATAATAGTTACCCGCGAGCAGAATAGTGCCGATCAGGACTGCCTGAATGATAAACAACCAGGCCAGAATTCCGCCCATGGCGGTAATTCCCATCTGTTGTGAATAGGCGTAAATTTCAGCCATTAACCAGTAACCGGCAAAAGGCAAAGGCAGGAAGGCAAGGATGGCAATAAAGTTGGAGGTGTATCCCATCCAGTCATAATGGGCGCGCGCCTCGGCCGTTCTGGCAGCCAGACATTTATAAGCGGCATAAGCTCCCACCACGGCACCACCAAAGGCGATGTTGGCAATAAAACGATGCAGGTTAATGGGATTCCATAACGGCCCTTTCATAACCTCCCAGATATTGCCGATCACAGCACCCACTTCATTAACGCCCGAAGGTGCCATCATGAACGTGGCCCAGGAATTGGCCGTGACCATCAGGGTGGCCCCCACGCCATTGAGCAACAGACCTAACGATAAATGTACCCACTTGGCGTTACCGTACCGCAATGCATCCCAGCCATAATAATAAATGTACAACACCATACTTTCGAGAAAAAACAGTATGGCGTAAACCATCATCTGCGCACCGAATACACGCATCAGATAAGCCATTAAATCGGGATAAAGCAGAAACAAAGACAGCGCCAGCGTACCGCCAAACAAGGCCGTAATGGAGTATGCCGTAATACTGATTTTCATGAACTCGTGTGCCATGTCGTCATAACGCGAATCACCGGTATACATTCCCAGCAATTCAATCACCAGTACAAAAAGGGGCACGGCCAACACCAGGGCACCAAAAAATAAATGCATCTGTGCTACCACCCAGACAATGGAACGGCTACTGACACCAATATCGGGATAGTCTGCGCGTGTGGGTTTGGGGGCGGGGACCAGCTTTAACTCAGCATCGCCGGCAGTCATCTCGTCGGCTGAGACATCATCAACAGAAGCAACCGCCCCGGAAAACCAGTCACCCGAAGTATTTGTTATGGTAACTGTGCCCGACCAGAAAAAGCCCAATGCAGCTATCAGCAATAGCATCAACCACATCAAACGCGAGGAATAACGACTTTCCTTCATAAACTTCTCCGCCATAAGCTTTCTTCCATCAAGAAATATGCTCGTATGATTGTCATTGCGCTGGCGTCAAATCCATATTGAGCGGCAAGCCCTGCACACTCATAATAAAATGATCAAGCCCGTAGAAATAAAGCGATACTATGACAAAAATGGCTAACCATATTTGCAGGGTTTTTATCATTTGTTTTTACCTCTATATCTGTTGGCGAAAGCAGCAAATATGATTAACAATGTAAAGTCTCTTTATGAACCACGAAATACACAAAAGGTAAAAACAAAGCATTCTGTTTAATTTTCGTGTGTTTCGTGGTTCATATTTCAATCCATTAATTGCCTGGATATTTGTTATATAAAAGTAAATAACCCGCTCTCAACCATGTTTGGTCTCAATGCCATGGGAATAAATCAATAGCCACCAAAAAAACACCAACATCACCAGCAGAACTGCCCAAAAAAGTTTAGGCCCCCAACTCACGCCATCACGGGATTCATGTTCTTGAGTGGATTCTTTGCGTTCTTTTGTATCCATAACCCATAATCCCCGGCGATAATCATCACCAATATTAAAAATTACCGACCTCTCCGGTTAGCACCAAGCAACAACCAGGCCAGTCATCCTGAACACTGTGTAAACACTTTTATTTCAACGCTTCGGGCAATATCGAATGAGGTTTTCATCGAATGACAACCCGGGTGATAACAGGAAAAAATGAATGCAACGTTCATGAGCCGACATAACAAAGGAACAAAATGACACACCCGACAAAGCTGCAAGATATGTGAACGAATTGTTCAGTAATTTATTGCCACCTCAACCCGATTGAACATTTTGTTCAATTTTGGTCGTTTCTCCTCTGTAATAGCCCACAAAAAAATCCTTGTCCGCTCCTGATAGCGGGGGATACAGGCTTTTTGCATGACTTCGCGAAGTTGGTACGGCTTCTGCTATTTGCTTGTGTGAGTTCACAGAAACCGATGCGGATGCAGGCCTTCAACATGATGAAAACTGTTATGACAACACATGATCCCGTAAAGAGAACAACAGAAGAATCTCTTCCGTCCACCAGACAACGTGCTGTACAGACAATCAGGAAATGGCTTGGTAAAGGCGATGAACTGGATCGCTGTTGTGCCTGCCGCAGCCTGGGCGCATTGGGTGACCACGATTCAGTCGCTGTGTTAATAAAACACCTTCGGGATGAAGACATTGATGTGTGCATTGATGCCACCGAGGCATTGGGGCTTATCGGGGATGGTCGTGCGGTAACATCCCTGCTGGAATCACTGGATCACGATCCTGACGGTGATGTAAAAACCGCAGTAGTGAAAGCATTAGGAAAACTGGGTAGTGAGCAGACTGTTTCGCGTTTACTGGCATTGGCCATTTCCCCACCCGAAGATGATGAATGGGACGACGACGAGTCCTGGGATTCAAACTGGGATATCCAGATTGCAGCGGTACAGGCATTGGCACAATTACGTGTCAATGCAGCCGTTACCCCCTTTTGTCATTTATTGGCCGACAATGACTGCCAGATGGACAGAAGCATTCTGTTTAATGCACTGGCACACATTGGTGGAACCGGGGAGCAAGTACTGATTCAAAAACTCCATGAGGATACTCCCCGTGAACGCCGACGTGCCGCCAGTGCACTTGGCATAAACTGCACCGCCATGGGGGCTCGCGCACTGGGCAGAGCTTTGCAGGACCCGGAACCGGAAGTCCGTGCCGCTGCGGCTGATGCTCTGGCCAGCGGTAAACATGAGCGTTATTTAAACGCACTGCTGATTTTGCTGCGCGACCCTTCCGCTGACGTCCGTGAAACTGCGTTAAGCGCGGTGAACACGCTGACAAATGCGATGAAAGGTGTGCCGGCTGTACAAAATATTGAATGGGGAAAACTCTTGCCATTACTGGATGACAATAACCCTCAGGTTCGTGCTGCGGTACTGAAAATACTCTACCACCGGCTTGCCTGTCATCGGCTGAACAAAGCAACCGAAGATCATATTCAATCCCGAATCCAGACACTGCTTGAAGACCCTCACCCTGTCGTTGCCGCAGAAGCCTGTCTACTTTCTGTTATGGTAAACGATGAACAAACAGAACAAATATTATTATTGCTCGCCACAAATCGACAAGGTGACATTGCCGTGCGACAGCAGGCTATTCTCGCTTTGGGTCAGTGTGGAAATATCTCTGAAAACGTACTTTTCAGCTTGACTGAAGTGCTCAACAGCGAGGATTCCGTCATCATTTTTTCGGCACTGCAAGCACTGTTGGCCCTGCACATGCAGAATGGTATTTCTGTTAACAAAAACAGCAAGGAAAATAATACCGACAACACTCTGCCCACACCGCTGGAGATTATCCTGTCTGCCTTGCAGGGCGAAATCATTGCACCTCCTGCCACCGGGGAAAAACATGCAAAGGTCGAAGAAACAGTCACTGACATTGATGCAACAAGTGATCTCGAACCCCCTGACAGTATTGAGCCGGTTTCAACACTGGATTCCATTGCGCTGGGTAATGCAGAGCGAGCACGACAACTGGAAGCAAACAAGACGCTGAACCCTGACAAGACTCCAGAACTCTCATCAGAAGAGATGGAAATATTCCAGCCCTACTACGACATTCTGAAACAACAAAAACACAATCGAAAAAAATTCACCCGTAAAAAATCCGTTAACATTGCCACTGAAGTACGTCGCCTGAGCGCCCGCATACTGGGTGAATGCGCTCAGCCCGACATCGTAAAAGCCCTGACGAAAACCCTTTATGATACAGACTTGGAAGTCCAGCATGAAGCCATTGCTGCTCTGGCACGCATCGTTCCCGATACACCGGGGATTGCTGAAACACTCGGTCCTCTCACCGGTTTTTTACATCTCGGCAACATGGAATTACGTATTGTCAGCACAAGGGCATTGGGCGCGCTGGGAAACTTGAACACTCTGCCCGGCCTCATCGATTGTCTGGATGATGAAAACCTGCTGGTACGCAACCAGGCAGTATTATCAGTGGCACAAATAATAAAAACACATATTACCCGTTCATCAACGACAGCCAAACCACTTGCCATTACCCACAAACGCGCACAGACGGAAGCTGCTGATGTAGAGCATGCATTGCGCAGTCTGGTTAACTGCCTGGATGATCACGATGTGGGGGTACGCAAGGCAACGGCGCTGGCCATTCAGGAAATCAGCACCCTGTTGTCCATTGAACAATTGTCTGACGAACTACACAAGGAAATTATCGAACGCCTGATCACTGCCGGTTTTTCCGGTGAAGGGCAACAGGCAAGAGACATGGCCAAAGCCCTGCGTATGCTTGACCCCGACACAGCGGGTAAACGTCTTGTGCCTGTTCTGGACAGTCTGCCTTCCAGCGCCGAACGACGCGTTGCCATGGAAATGCTGGAAGAAATATTTCAGTTATCCCAAGCCTCATAATATAACGACTTTCAGCAGAATGAAAAAACGAACATATCTATACATGAAACAAAGGAGTAACCCATGAACAAGTCACTGGCAACACTTACATTTACATTGGCCACAATGATCGGGCTACCTCTGGTAGCCAATGCGGCAGCCTATAAAGTGGTTGATGTTACCAACGGTGGCAGTATCAGCGGCAAGGTGACATTTTCCGGCAAAGACCCGGACCCCAAAATATTTACCATCACCAAGGATAATGACACCTGCGGCACCGGTGAGCGAAAAATCGACTTTGTCCGTGTTACCAATGGAGCACTTAACGATACCGTGGTTTATCTTAAAAAAATAAAATCGGGGAAGGCTTTCTCTACAGCGTTTGATAACGCCAAAATCGACCAGAAAAAATGTGGTTTCGCTCCCTTTCTGTCTGTGATGAAAAACAAAGACAAACTGCTGATACGTAATTCAGACCCGGTATTACACAACATTCACACGTACGAACTGATTGGAAGAGCCAAAAAAACGGTATTTAATATCAGTCAGCCTCCGGAACTGACCACCATCAACAAGACCGTCAAACTCAAGCGTGGCACTGTCATGAAGCTGGAATGTGATGCCCATGATTTTATGCACGGTTATGTGTTTGTTGCAAAAAATCCCTATTTTTCCGTGGTAAAAGATGATGGCAGTTTCACTATTGATAACGTACCACCCGGAAAATACAACATTATTGCCTGGCATGGTCTTCTTGGTGAAAAGAAAGGAAAAGTAACCGTAGTTACCGGTGGTACAGCCAGTATTGATTTTACCTATAAAGGAAAATAGATCGTGCGTAATCGATTTTCATTCATCGGTCATCGTCCATTAACCGCTTTCGATTATCTGGCGATGACCGGTTTCGCGATCAATATGGCCGTTATCCTGTTTATTGTTATTCACTGGCTTTTGAATTAGGCCATCATTCATGAGGCCGTGTTAATGAATGCACAACTGCAACCCGAACAGATTCAAGCCACCTTGCCAGAATACAAGCATGTATTACTGGCGGTGGATTCATCCGACCATGCCAATCGCAGCCTGCTGGATACAATAAAACTGGCCAGCCCCTGGGCCACCGATATCACCGGCGCTCATGTATATGCCGCCAAACTTCACGACCTGCGTTTTCGGCAAATGGAAGGTGGGTTACCTGAACAGTTCCGCGAAGAAGATGAGCTGGAAAGACAGCGCGATGTACACGATGACCTCATCAGCCGGGGTCTGTCGATCATTACCGATTCCTATCTGGATCATGCTGAACGTCAATGCCAGGAAGCCAATCTGATTTTTACACGTTGCAGTCTGGAAGGGAAAAATTACCGGGAGCTGGCACGCGAAACCAATAGCGGTCGCTACGACTTGCTGGTGATGGGTGCCCTGGGACTGGGTGCCATACAAGGCAGCCGCGTGGGTACGGTGTGTCAACGTGTGTTACGACGCAGCGATATTGATACGCTGGTGATCAAACAACCGGAGCGCCCTGTTACCGATGGACCCATTGTGGTGGCCATTGATGGTTCCCAAAAAGCTTATGGTGGTCTGTTAACCGCTTTCAGTCTGGCCCGACAGTGGCAGGTTCCGGTAAAAATCATTGCCGCCTTCGATCCCTATTTCCATTATGTCGCCTTCAATCGCATTGCCGATGTGTTATCTGAAGAAGCCGGTAAGGTGTTTCGTTTTCAGGAGCAGGAAAAACTGCACGAAGAAATTATTGATTCCGGTCTGGCTAAAATTTATCAGGGCCATCTGGATGTCGCACAAAGTATTGCCGATGACTTTGACTTGACAAAAACAATCGACATTGAAACCACATTACTGGATGGCAAACCCCATGATGCTATCGAAAAATACCTGAAAAAAACCAATCCTTCCTTGTTGGTGATCGGCAAGCTTGGCATTCATGCCGATGCGGAACTGGATATCGGTGGCACCGCTGAAAACCTGCTTTACAATACCGACTGCGCCCTGCTTTTCAGTCAGCGCGAGTTTCAACCACGGGTCGATCTGCTGGCCGAAACCACTACCTCCTGGACGACTCAGGCCGAACAACACATGAACAATGTTCCCGAGTTTGTGCGTGGCATGGCACGTATGGCTATTTTACGTTATGCACAAGAGAAAGGGCATACTGTTATTACTGAACGTATTGTGGAAGAGGCTACAGCAAAATTGTGTCCCGGCCATGCCAAACAGGCTATGGCAGAAATCGTCGCTGCCCATGACGCCGGGGAGCTTGAGAAAAAACCCGTCGAAGCGCTGGTCATGCGCTGGACAAGTGAGGCTACGGCACGTCTGCTGAGCATTGATGATTTATCGTTACGTGGCAACCTCAGTATGCGGGCTGAAAAAAAAGCGCGCCAGGAAAACAGTGTCAGGGTAGAAATCAGCCATATCGACGCTTTCATTGATGTCCCGACATCAGATAATGAAACACCTGACACTGCTCCACTCCACTGGCAGGCTGCCGCCCTTGCCCGTCTGGCCCGTGTACCCGAGGGTTTTATGCGTGATACCAGCAAGCAACGGGTGGAGCAATACGCTCGTGACACAAACGCCAGCAGTATTTCCCTGAACGTTGCCGAAGCAGGTCTGGCGCACGCCCGTGAATCCATGACGGAGCAAATGTCCAGCGATAGCGTCGGCACCAAAACGGGTACCTGTCCCTTCGGTCACAGCAAAAATACATCTGATTCCAGTGCGGCTCTTTTTACCTGGACAGATGCCGCTCAAACACGCATGCAAAAAATACCCGCAGGTTTTATGCGCGACCTCACCCGACAAAGAATAGAAACCTTCGCACAACGTAAAGGTACAACAAACATCACTCCAGCGCTGATTGACGAAAAGTATCGTGAATGGGGAGAAGGCTCTGAAAAACAACAACGTCTGCTGACATGGAATAACGATGCCCTGCAACGTATCGAACGTATCCCGGGTTTTGTGCGCGGCATGGTGATCAAGGAAGTGGAGCGTTGCGCTCATGAACGGGGAAGCGATACCGTCACTCCGGAAATTCTTGGTCAGGCCATGAATAGCTGGAAAGGCATGAGCGCATTTCACTCCGAGGCTAACCCTGATCTCTACAAGGATTGAGAGCAATGTCAAACAATGACCTCTTTCTGCTGGCCATCAACCTCACCCGGCGTTGCAATCTGGCTTGTGCACACTGCTATCTTGATGCCCATACTCTGCAAAATGGCAGTGCCAACGAATTGACCTGCGAAGAAGTCTGTCAGTTACTGGATCAGATCGCCGCGCAAACAACCGAAGTCATGGTGGTGCTTACCGGTGGTGAACCACTGTTGCGACCCGACCTGGAAAATTTGATCCACCACGGCACCCGCCGGGGGCTGTCCATGGTGGTAGGCACCAACGGCGTGATGCTCACGGAAAAACGTGTGCAATCACTCAAACTTGCCGGTACCCTGGGTATGGGAATCAGTATTGATTCACTGGACCCTGAACAACATGACCGTTTCCGTGGTCGCACAGGTGCCTGGGAAAAAACCCTGGCGGGCATCGAGGCCTGTCGTCGTTTTGAATTACCTTTTCAGGTGCATTTTTCGGTCACCGAAAACAATGCCGATGAAATACCCGCCATGATCGACTTCGCCCGCACCAGTGGCGCGAAGGTACTTAACATCTTCTTTTTAATCTGTACCGGGCGAGGTGAATCCATGTCGGATATCAGCCCTGTCACTTACGAACGTGTATTGAATCAACTGGTGGAGGCACAAAGCCAGCATCAGGAACTGTTAATCCGCGCCCGCTGTGCACCGCATTTCAAACGTATCGCCTATGAGCACGATAACCGTTCCATGCTCACCCGGGCTGAGGGTTATGAGGGTGGAGGCTGTTTGGCCGGTATTCATTATTGCCGCATCACCCCGGAGGGCGACGTTACCGCCTGCCCTTATATTCCCGACAGTGAAGGCAATATTCGCCAGACCGCTTTTTGGCATATATGGGAACAGTCCAAAGTATTCAAGCTTTTACGTAATCCTTCGCTTGAGGGTAAATGTAGCCAATGCGAATACCGGCAATTGTGTGGTGGCTGTCGTGCCCGGCCACTGGCCATGGGAGGCAGCCTGATGGACACCGACCCCTGGTGTAGTTATCAGCCAAAAAAAGTACAAGTGATCCAACCGTTAATAGTAACTCCTTCCCTGATCACCTGGACAGCAGAGGCCGAACAACGTCTGCAACGTGTGCCCTCCTTCCTTCGCAAGATGGTAAGGAATCGTGCCGAGGCTCATGTGCAAGCATTGGGTGAGCATGAGGTCACTACCGAACACATGGCCTCTCTCG
This sequence comes from Gammaproteobacteria bacterium, assembly GCA_013151355.1. Taxonomy (GTDB): domain Bacteria; phylum Pseudomonadota; class Gammaproteobacteria; order SZUA-152; family SZUA-152; genus SZUA-152. Next base: position 5,924 of record JAADIL010000038.1, on the reverse strand, counting down.
CCGCCAAACGTTTTGGTGATGCCGGGCCACCAGGCATGTCCGGTGATGAAAAATCCCCCTTCAATGAAGCCAGTAAAAATCTGCCCTGGAGTCAGGAAGCGCGTGAACGCCTGGCAACCATGCCTGCCTTTTTGGCAGCGGGCGTACATGCCGTCGCTGAGGATGTAGCCCGCACCGAAGGACGGCTGGAGGTCAACATCAAATTACTTGACCGACTGGAAACCGAAGATCAACTGAAACGTAACTACGAATGGTCAGTCTGGGCCGAAGCCTGTGTGGAAGAATGTCTGGCAGGCAAAGCCCGTGAAGTGCGTTTGTTCGTCACCCCGGCGCTGGAAGCAGAGGCCGAGCGGGTAACCAAAAAACGTCGAGGTAATCGTGTGACATCTCAGGATGTGTTACAAGCCATGAAGGTTTTTACAGGTGGTGTGGAATGGTCGCAAGAAGCCGCCAACCGTGTTGCGAATGCTCCCGATTTTGTGCGCGCAGGTATCAAAAAAGCCGCCGAGTTTAACGCCCGGCGCGAAGGACTGGACATCATCGGCTCTGGCGATCTCACCCGGTTTCGCAATCGCGCCATGATGCGGGCAGTACAACGCATGAAAGGCTTTGGTATGACCGAACTCAGTTTTGATGCCTTCGATATTGCCAAAACCAAAGTACCGAGACTGAAAGAAAACCCGGAGGCAGTCAAACGCTTCAATACCATTCGTGAATTTGTGGATGCACGCGAGCATCCCGGTGATCTGTTGGGTCAGAAATTGTTAGGACAGATGAAGGAGAAACTGAAAGGCAATGTTAAACAATAAACATGCAGGTTGGGATGAGGTACGAACCCCAACAGCGGTATCAATTCAACCCCGGTGTGTTGGGGTTCGTACCTCACCCCAACCTGCAATAAGGATAATGTTAAATAAAAAAATACAATCTGATGCAATTCCAGGATGGGCACGTTTTTTGTGCCCACGCGAGTATTGTGAATATCGTCAGTATCCGCGTGGGCAAAAAAACATGCCCACCCTGGATTTGCCAAAACGATGAATACCGATGTCATCATTATCGGCGGCGGTATCTCGGGGCTCGCTACAGCCTGGTGGCTGGCCCGGGCAGGCGTATCCGTGCAGGTATGGGAGGCCGACAGCCGCCCCGGTGGTAAAATCAAAAGTCAGCGGCAGGAGGGTTATCTCACTGAACCGGCGGCGTCGTTGCTGATGAATTTCCGCCCCGAAGTTGCGCAGCTAGTGAGCGAGGCCGGGCTGGATGCGCTGAAAACCCAGCGCCTGCCTCAGGCACAACGTTATCTTTTACACCGTGGCAAATTGCAGGCTCTACCCATGCACATCACTGGCATGCTGACTTCACCGCTGTGGAGTCTGCGTGGCAAGTTGCGGTTGCTACTGGAACCGTTCATTCCCGCCGGGGGTGCCGAAGACGAAACGGTCAGTCAATTTATCCGCCGTCGCCTGGGAAATGAAATGCTGGAAAAGGCTATGGAGCCCTTTATCGCCGGTACCCTGGCAGCAGACCCGGATCTGGCTTCGGCCGGTGCCACCCTGCCCCGATTAACAGCGCTGGAACGTCGTTTTGGTTCCATTACCGCCGGAGTGTTAACTCATAAACTGCTGCGCCGCCGCACGGCCTGCACCACTGACAGTTTTTCTTTTCGTGGTGGCATGAGTACTCTGATCAACACCCTGGCCCGCACTGCGGGTGTGCAGGTTTTTTCCAACAGACGGGTGGAAGAAATAATACCCAACAAAAAAGGTTGGTCGGTAATAGCAAGAACTGCTGACGGAGAACGCAGTCTTGATGCAACACACGTCATCGTGGCGACACCAGCTCCGGCAGCGGCAAATCTGCTTTCTTCTGTTGACGGTGAGCTGGCGGCACTGCTGGCTGATATTCAATATGCGCCATTGGCGGTGTTGCATATGGGGCTGGATCGTCACTGCGTAAAACACCCGCTGGATGGCACCGGTTTTCTCACCCCCCGGCAAGAAAAACAGCCCTTTACCGGTAACCTGTGGATGAGCAGCCTGTTTTGTGATCGTACACCGGCAGACAAGGTGCTGCTCACCACCTATCTTGGCGGTGCGCGACACCCCGAAGCCGCACACTGGAATGACTCCCGCCTGATTGACGAGGCTCTGCGCGCGCTCACCCCTTTGTTAAACATAAAAGGTCACCCGGAAATGGTGCGCATCGACCGCCATGCCCAGGCGTTACCGCTGTATCACGGCGCCCATTTGGCGAGAGACCACGCCATTGCCGGACAATTACAGGATTTGCCGGGATTACATGTTGAGGCCAACTATCGAGGTGGAGTTTCAGTCCGTGACCGCATTGCCCGTGGCCAGCAACTGGCGCAAAAAATCGCCTCGCAATTAATACCAACAACAGAGAAATTACCCGGCTTGTCGCTGTCCCCAAGGTACTGATGGAGAAATCAAACCATGGCCATGCCAGAACAGGTCAAACAACCGAACAATCTGCTTTTCCTGCGCATTACGGGAGTGGTATTGTTGGTTATGTTGTTAATTTCGGCATGGGCCCGTTCTTATAGCGAGCACGTTTCGCTTCCCCGGTATTGTGATAACCCGCAAAGTACTCTGACGTATCTCGAACAGGTTTTGCGTGCACCACGACCTGCCGGTGATAGTTCACGCCGTCCCTATATCATCGCGGCAAAACTGCTCTTTCTGTTACCACGCGAATCGGAAGAAACCGAATCAGCTTACCTGTCCCGGGTTCAACAACACATCGAGGATACCTGTCGATGACACCGGTGAGTCAAAATCCTGATCGCCCCCCACCGCTGCTTAAACGTTTTTTGCTGGTGTTTCTGCCCCTGTGTCTGCTGCTGATTGCCATTGGCACCAGCCACTATTATACCGCGATGAAACTGGCGCGCATCAGTCTGGAAAGCAGCGAGCAAAAAAATGTCGCCCTGGCACAGAAAGGACTTATCAGCGAGATGCGTGCAGTGATTTCCGACCTCACTTTTCTTGCCAAGCTCAATGAGCTTTGGGATTTGCTGGACAACCCCGGAGATGAAGATGCCCGTTTGAATCTGTCTCAGGAATTCCTTTATTTCAGTGAAAAAAAGGGGGTCTATGATCAAATCCGGTTTTTATCCGAAGACGGGATGGAGATCATCCGTATTAACTATGACGGAGGTAATCCGCATATTCTGGCACAAAGTGAATTACAAAATAAAAATGATCGTTATTATTTTCAGGAAGCGTTGGCTCAGGATATCGGCGGAATCTACATGTCACCCTTTGACCTGAATATCGAAGAAGGAAAAATTGAACAACCTCTTCGCCCGGTTATTCGCTTTGCCACCCCTCTGTTCAACAGTCGGGGGGAGAAAAAAGGTGTGTTGATGTTCAATTTCCGGGGTGAAAAACTGATTCAGGGCTTTCGTCAGGCAGCAGCCAGCATTACCGACCACCTTAATCTCATTAATTTTGAGGGTTACTGGTTAAGTGGTCCCCATCCGGAAAATGAATGGGCCTTCCTTCTGAAACGTGAACATTCTTTTGCCCAGGCCTTCCCGGATGTCTGGCGAAAAATTTTAGACCAGGATAGCGGCAGTTTTGTCAGTAAAGAAGGATTGTTCACCTTTGCCGTTGTCTATCCCATGGTGTCGGTGCTGGAGTTTTATGCCGAAGCCGGTATGGGAGATATTTCCTCGGTTTCCGAAGGGCGTCAGGATGCCAAACCCCGCTTTTGGAAAATTGTCTCCCACATTTCACCCGAAGCTCTTGATGCGGCATCCCGGGAATTTTTTCGCCAACATTCATTATCCTATATGTTGGGTGGATTATTTTTATTGGCAGGTTCGCTGATCGTCGCGCAAACGGCAACTCACCGACAACAGGAGCAGGCACAAAAAAACTTTGAGCGCCGTTACCATGACACACTGGAAAATATGCAACTGGCAGCCGTCACCCTGAATGCCGATGGCCGTATCACTTTTTGTAATGATTATCTGCTCAACCTGACCGGGTGGCAGCAAAAAGAAGTTATTGGTCAGGACTGGTTTGACAGCTGCGTTATTCCAGAGGATCGACAACGCACACGCAGCGCCTACACGGAGATCATCACCGGCGATGCACCACCGCATACTGTCGAAAGCCACATCATGACAAAAACCGGCGAGCCGCGTCTGTTCTCCTGGGCCAACACCCTCTCCTGCGGCCGGTTTGGTGAAGTCACCACGCTGACCAGTATCGGTCAGGACATCACCCGGCAACGGGAATCTGAAGAACAGTTACGCAAGTTGTCCCGTGCTGTTGAACAAAGTTATAACTCCGTAATGATTACCGATGCACAGGGTGTTATCGAATATATCAATCCCCGTTTTACCAAACTGACAGGATATAGCGAAGAAGAAATTTTAGGTCAGACACCACGCATCCTGAAATCCGGAAAGAACAGCGACACGGACTACCGTCAACTTTGGCAGATTATAAAACAAGGTAACGAATGGCGCGGCGTTTTTCACAATCGCAAAAAAAATGGCGAGCTCTATTGGGAAGATACCATGATATCGCCCATTCGTAATGAGCAAGGCGAAATCGCACACTTTCTTGCCATCAAGGAAGACATTACGGAACACATGCGATTAAAAAAAGAAGTGGAAGAACGTAACCAGGAACTTGCCCATACCCAAACCCTGACGGCCATGGGACGCATGGCTACCATGATTGCCCACGACCTGCGCAACCCGCTTTCCTCCATCAAAATGACGTTGCAAATCTGGGGCAAGCGTGCCGAAGAATCCTGGGGTGAAGAAGCCCGGGAAATGAAACAGATTTCACTGGATCAGGTGCGATACATGGAAAATATCCTCGCTGACCTGTTGGCCTTCTCACGCCCTGATGCGTTAAACCCGGAATGGCTGAACATTAACAAGCTGCTGGACTCGGCCATTAACACCACACAAAAAACCATACAAACATACGGCGCCAAAATCATCACCGAATATCAGCCACAATTACCCACTATCCATGGTGATGCCACCAAATTGCGGCAGGTATTCAGCAACCTGATCATGAACGCCCTGGAATCCGCAGACAACGTCAATCACGTTCCCAACATTCGCATCAGCGCTCGCGTGGAAGTGGATAATTCCACGCCGGCCATTCGTATTGACATCCATGACAATGGTGGTGGCATTGACCCCGCACAAAAAGACAAACTGTTCGAACCTTTTTTCACCACTCACGCCAAAGGTACTGGCCTGGGTCTACCTATCGTCAAACGCATACTGGATCAGCACCATGGCCAGATCAGTCTGGACACCGATGAAAATAATGGCGCCTGTGCCCGTGTTATTTTACCCATAGGACCCGTAGAATTATGAATACCGCAATCAAAAAAATCAGTAACTTGCATATTATGGAAACTGTTTCGTCAACCCCGAAAAAACACATACTGATTGTCGATGACGATATCGCCAGTTGCAGAACCTTGCAACTGCACCTGAGCAGTCTGGGCTACGATGTCAACATCGCCCACAGTGTTGATCAAGGTATGGCAGCCGCTTATAAACAATACCCTGATCTGGTCATTCTCGATATTCGCATGCCGGGCAAATCAGGGCTGGAAGGTCTGCCGGAATTTAAACAGGCTTTCCCCAACACTCATGTCATCATGATCACTGCCTTCCATGATATGGACAGCACCATCGAAGCCATGCAGCGTGGGGCCGAAGACTATATTCACAAACCCATCGACATTGAAGAACTCGACAGCGCAGCCGCACGTATACTCAACCCCGGCGATCAAACAACTGTTGAGACTCATCAGGAAGACCAGGCACCGCTGGTCAATACCATGGTTGCACGCAGTCGCGCCATGAAAGAAGTCTTCAAAATTATTGGTCTGGTGGCCGACAGTCCGGTCACTGTATTGAT
>JAADIL010000257.1 GCA_013151355.1 Gammaproteobacteria bacterium | reverse complement strand
CCACCACCACAATAGAAATGTTGTCACCCCATTTACGCAGCATGGCACCGACGGAAAACAGAATGGCCTTTTGCGTGGCCTCATCCGCCGTGTTGAACTGATAGACCACTTTGTGATCCGGAGGATCACCCGGGAAGCGTAACTCTTCTTCGGCCTGAGCGACGCCACTCAACGAGGCCAGCCCGAAAACCACTATCAGCGACAATAACAAATAACTTCGTGCATTTTTCATGGTGCGGCCTCCGGAGAAAATCCCGATTCAGATCATTTCATCATTCTGGCCTTCACTGAATAACGGGGGTTTATTCTCAGCATCACATTAATTGTTGGCTATAAGGCTATAACTTGATGTCATCTATAAATTTCTTGACACCATCCAGCCAGGAGTGCTCTTTCGGGCTGTGCTTTTTGACACTGTGACTACTCATGGAACCTTCAAATGCTTTCAACAATTCTTTTTGCTTGCCGTTGAGATTCACCGGAGTCTCGATCTGCACCCGGCACAGCAGGTCGCCTACCGGACCTCCACGCACAGATTTCACACCCTTGCCACGCAGCTTGAACATTTTACCGGTTTGCGTTTCCGCCGGAATTTTCAGTTTGACCTTGCCGTCGAGAGTGGGCACTTCCAGTGAACCACCCAGAGCCGCCGTGACAAAACTGATGGGAACTTCACAGTACAAATTGTTTTCGTCACGCACAAACAACGAATGTTCTTTTACCGCGATTTGCACATAGAGGTCGCCACTGGGCGCACCGCGCTCACCCGCCTCGCCTTCACCACTGAGACGAATCCGGTCACCATTATCGACACCCGCCGGTACTTTCACCGACAGGGTTTTATGTTCCTGGGTGCGGCCCTGGCCATGGCAACTGCCACAGGGGGTTTTGATCATTTGCCCCGCGCCCTGACATTGCGGACAGGTTTGTTGCAGCGAAAAGAACCCCTGCTGCATGCGCACCTGGCCAACACCACCACACGTCGTGCACTGCTCGGGTTTGGAACCTTTTTTAGCGCCGCTGCCACCACAGGTGGAACAGGTCACCGAAGTGGGAACACGAATCTTCACCGTGGTGCCCCGCACAGCATCTTCCAGACTCAGCTCCAGATTGTAACGCAGGTCAGCACCCCGTCGTGCGCGTTGCTGACTACTGCCCGGGCCACCGCCACCACTGAAGATATCGCCAAACACATCACCAAAAATATCACTGAAGCTGGCACCGCCACCGGGATGCCCACCCCCCGCACTGGCATCGACACCAGCGTGACCAAACTGGTCATAGGCTGCACGTTTTTGTGCATCACCCAAAATCTCGTAAGCTTCTTTGGCTTCCTTGAATTTCTCTTCCGCCGCCGCATCATCCGGATTACGATCCGGATGGTGTTTCATTGCCAACCGCTTGAAAGCCTTTTTCAGTTCTGCCTCGCTGGCGTTACGTTGCACACCCAGCACTTCATAATAATCACGTTTAGACATCTTCACATTCAGCCAGTTATTAAGGTTATTAAATTATGTCCTGGATGCGGAAACGCGACAGAGGGAAAATCCCGCTGCCGCGCTGCTGTTACTTCCGCTTTTTAACACACGTCGCACCGACCTGCGCCCCTGCCGGTTTACTTTTTGTCGTCGTCCTTCACTTCTTCAAACTCGGCGTCAACAACATCATCGTTAGCCGTATTGGTGGCCTCGGCACCTGTATCAGCAGCACCTTCGGGCTGGTCGGTTTTTGCCTGCTGTGCGTAGGCACGTTCGGCCATTTTACCGGACGCTTCCACCAGCGTTTTGGTTTTGGCTTCAATGGCCTCTTTGTCGTCGCCTTTCATGACTTCTTCCAGTTCGCTGATGGCTTTTTCGATGGTTTCTTTCTCGCCCGCTTCCAGCTTGTCGTCACCCATTTCTTTCACGGATTTTTGAGTGGCATGGATCATGTTGTCCGCCTGATTACGGGCAGCCACCAGCTCGTGGAAACTGGCGTCTTCCGCCGCATGAGCTTCGGCATCCTGCACCATTTTCTGAATATCCTCGTCCGACAGACCGCTGGAGGCCTTGATCACGATGGACTGTTCCTTGCCAGTGGCCTTGTCTTTGGCCGACACGTTGAGGATACCGTTGGCATCGATGTCAAACGCCACTTCGATCTGTGGCACGCCGCGTGCAGAGGGCGGAATGTCGGACAAATCAAAACGTCCCAGCGATTTATTGCCGGAAGCCACTTCACGCTCACCCTGCAATACAATACATGCACGGTCACTGCCGTCTGGTTGTCTTCCGCCGTGGAAAACACCTGCTGTGCCTTGGTGGGGATCGTGGTGTTTTTGTCGATGAGTTTGGTCATCACGCCACCCATGGTCTCGATACCCAGACTCAGCGGGGTCACGTCCAGCAGTAACACGTCTTTTACGTCACCACCCAACACACCACCCTGAATCGCGGCACCCACAGCGACGGCCTCATCGGGGTTCACATCACGACGCGGCTCTTTGCCAAAAAACTCTTTTACCTTTTCCTGCACCATGGGCATGCGGGTCTGGCCACCCACGAGGATTACATCATCAATATCCTGCGCACCCAGGCCCGCATCGCTCAGTGCGGTACGGCAAGGAGCAATAGTGCGCTCCACCAGCTCTTCCACCAGCGACTCCAGCTTGGCGCGAGTCAGCTTGATGTTCAGATGTTTGGGACCGCTGGCATCGGCCGTGATGTACGGCAAATTAACATCGGTCTGGCTCGTGGAAGACAGCTCGATCTTGGCTTTTTCTGCACCTTCTTTCAGACGTTGCAGAGCCAGCGGGTCGTTACGCAGATCCACGCCCTGGTCTTTCTTGAATTCATCCACGAGATAATCGATCAAACGCTGATCGAAATCTTCACCACCGAGGAAGGTGTCACCATTGGTGGACAATACTTCCACCTGGTGCTCACCATCGATGTCGGCCAGTTCGATAATGGAAATGTCAAATGTACCACCACCCAGATCATAAACGGCGACCTTGCGGTCACCCTCTTTTTTGTCCATGCCGAAGGCCAGCGCCGCTGCGGTGGGTTCGTTGATGATGCGTTTGACATCCAGCCCCGCAATTTTACCCGCGTCTTTGGTAGCCTGACGCTGGGAATCGTTAAAATAGGCCGGTACGGTAATCACTGCTTCGGTTACTTCTTCACCAAGATAATCCTCGGCGGTCTTTTTCATTTTTTGCAGCACCCGTGCAGAAATCTCCGGAGCAGCCATTTTTTTGCCATGCGCTTCTACCCAGGCATCACCGTTGTCGGCCTTGATGATTTTGTACGGCACCAGGTCGATGTCTTTTTGTACTTCATCATCCGTGAAACGACGCCCGATGAGACGCTTCACCGCATACAGAGTGTTGGCGGGGTTAGTCACAGCCTGACGTTTGGCCGGTGCGCCAACGATGACATCGTTGTCGTCCGTAAAGGCCACCACCGAAGGTGTAGTACGATCACCCTCTGCATTTTCGACGACGCGAGGCTCGCCACCTTCCATCACCGCAATACACGAGTTTGTCGTTCCCAGGTCAATGCCGATAATTTTTCCCATGGCTCCAGTTCTCCGCTTGTTTCTTTAAATATGGTCGGTTAAATAGTGATCGTAATATTCAGCATCATTTGATGCATTTTCAACTTGTACAACTAGATATGGGCGAAAAACCCTGATTCAAGCCTGTTCATTGATATGGCTGCCAGATTCATTGTCTGACGTTTCCGCCACCGCTTTGGACACCACCACCATGGCCGGACGCAACAGGCGCTCGTTGAGCTGATAGCCTTTTTGCATCACCGCCATCACCGTATTGGGTTTGTGCTCGGCACTTTCCTGCATGGACATAGCCTGATGTTTGTCGGGATCAAAAGTATCACCAGTGGGATCAACGGCTTCGATACCAAATTTTTCCAGCGCAGCGGTCAACATCTTGAGTGTCAGCGCAGTGCCTTCTTTCAGTTGTGCCGTCGCATCACCATTTTCAGCAATGCCATCGGCCGCCATCAGCCCCATTTCCAGACTGTCCTTGATGGGCAACAATTCCAGAGCGAATTTTTCCAGAGCAAATTTATGGGCGTTTTCAACATCCTGCCTGGCACGCCGACGGGTGTTTTCCATGTCAGCCTTGACACGTAACAGCTGGTTCCAATGGTCATCTGCTTTGGCACGAGCGTCTTCCAGCAGTGGCATCAGGTCGTCAGTGGCAACATCTTCCACCGCATTTTCCACCGTACCCTCAATCACCTCGCCGGTTACCTCGGTCTCGGGTGCATTTTCCTCTGCCGCTGCTTCTCCGGACAGGGTTTCGTCTTTTGCCATGCCTTCCTCTCCACTATTTAGTCGTTGGTGTTGATTGTTTTTCACAGAATATATTCACGAACGCATCACACGCCCGAACCAATGTACCCTGGTATGTGTGGACTAATTCCGCTGATTCAAGACCGTGCCCAATAATTTTGCGGTGACATCCACTACAGGAATGATGCGATCATAAGCCATGCGCGTAGGACCAATAATGCCCAGCACGCCCAGCACCTCGTCGTTAGCAGAATAAGTCGCCGTCACCACGCTGCAATTGTCCAGCGCCTCATAGCCGGATTCATGGCCGATAAAAATCTGCACCCCCTGGGCATGCAGGGATTTGTCCAGCAAATCGAGAATACCCTGCTTCTCGCTAAAGGCGTCAAACAGCTGGCGCAGGCGCGGCACATCAGCCATTTCCTCGTAACCCATGAGATTGGTTTCCCCGGCCATAATGTAATCCTGCGAGTCTCCAGTGTCGGCATCATCAAATACCTGGTGAGCCATTTCGATGGCTGAACGCATCAGTCGATCCATATTGCTTTGTGCATTTTCCATTTCCCTGAGCAAGTCACGCCGCACCGTTTGCACATTTTTACCCGTGAACTGCGCATTGAGATAGCCGGCAATACGCTCAAGCTCCGGCAACACATACGGCCGCGAGGTGTGAATCACCCGGTTTTGCACATCTTTTTCGTTGAACACCAAAATCGCCAGCACCCGGTTTTCCGACAACGGCAAAAACTCGATTTGCCGCAAAGGTGCAGGTTTCTGCGCAGGCAACATCACCAACCCGGCCATTTGTGTGAAACCAGACAGCAGCGAAGACGCCGATTCCACCAGTTGCGAGACATCCGACTGTGGCGTCAACGTGCTGGCCAGGGTCTGCACATCGCTGGAGCCCAGCGGTTTAATCGTCAGCAGATTATCAATGAACATACGATAACCCTGCTCCGTGGGCACCCGGCCCGCCGAGGTATGCGGCGCACTCACCAGCCCCAACCGCTCCAGATCGGCTACCACATTACGCACCGTGGCCGGACTGAGATCCAGTCCGGCATCCTGCGCCAGTGCTCTGGAACCCACCGGCTGCCCTTCACGAATGTAGCGCTCGATCAGTGTTTTCAGCAGCAATTGGGCACGCTCGTTAATGACGGTTTCATTCACCACGGATTCACTCATTGCCTGATCGCTCACTGCTGACTCCCCATCTTTTGATCGTTCCAGTGTGCAATGTTATACGCCCAGGATTTTGGGGTACACACTAACCACTGTCTTTTATATTTTTTTACCGTGTTTTTCATACAATGCAAACCTGTGTCGTTGACAGTTGGACACTAACCGGCAACATGCTACCGTGGCGCCGTTAACCCGAGAAGCCGATGCTCATTTTTCATCTCCGGCGTTGTTGCTCGCTCATCATGGAACAAGCACACCGCGCTCGCTCCACCGTGATGAATAAAAAATGAGCACCAGCAGGACCATCAAAATAATTGAGAGTCTCCTGGTTCCCCATAACAGGAGCAAACCATAAAACATGGCAACAACATTCAACACCATCGGCATTATTGGCAAACACGGCGCACCGAACACCGACGGCGTGCTTAAAGAACTGCTGGTCTACTTACAGCAACGGCAAATAAAAGTGTTACTGGACAGCCTTTCGCTGGCAGCCGGCAACCAGCAGGAAAATTATCAGGAGGACTACGTTGAACGCGCAGTGTTGGGGAAATCCTGTGATCTCATCGTCGTCGTCGGTGGCGATGGTACCCTGCTCAACGCCGCGCGCAGTCTGGTAGATTACGAAGTCCCCCTGCTGGGCATCAACCTTGGCCGACTCGGTTTTCTCACCGACGTGGCACCGTCAGAATTACAGCAAACACTGGATAAAATCCTGGAAGGTGATTATCGGGAAGAACGGCGCGCCCTGCTGCACGCCCGTGTGATACGGGATCACCAGCAAATCGACGAAAGCGTTGCCCTGAATGATGTGGTGGTACACACCTGCAATGTAGCGCGGATGATCGAATACGAAACGTACATCAACGGGCAATTCATCAACATCACCCGCTCCGATGGCCTCATTGTCGCCACGCCCACCGGCTCTACCGCCTACGCGCTCTCTGGCGGCGGGCCCATTGTGCATCCGTCACTGAATGCACTGGTACTGGTGCCCATTTGCCCACACACCATGAGCTACCGACCCATAGTAGTCGATGCAAACAGCCGGATTGAAATCGTACTCAGCGAAGGTAACCAGGCACGTGCACAATGTTCCTGCGACGGGCAAATCGACCTCAGCCTGCAAAATGGCGACAAAGTGATCATCGAAAAAAACGCACACTCCATTTGTCTGATTCACCCCACAGACTACAATTACTATGGCATCTTGCGTGCCAAACTGCATTGGGGCAAACGCCTGTAAAACTGGCCCATACTGCTGTAGCTTCTTGCTGTTACAGTGGAATACCACAATGGTTCGTTCAAGCCCTGAAAAGCCGATACGAGCTTAACTCAAGCATCACTGACAGGAGAAACACCATGGAAAGAGGTCTACTATTCTCTGTTCTGCTTTTTTGTCTCGGCGCATTCTATTCAACTAATGCTCTCGCCATGCCTTTGGGCAACATTCATATTACATACTGGAAAAATCACCATGGCCAATACACCTACTTCATGGTAATTAAAAACACAGGCCCCATTGCGCCCGAAGTGACAACCCCGAACAGCCACACCATCACCAACTGGCAGACATTCCCTCCGACCCAGGTTCCCGCAGGTGACAAATTGCTGGATGATGACGAGAATCTTGTCGTGTTTGGTCTGGACACGGGACGTGACGACATTATCATCAGCAATGTGCTGACCCTGGATACACACTCCAAATTTCATGGGGAAGAGGAGCCCGGGGTTGACGATAGTGATAATGATGGAACGCCTAATCAAACCGTTGCATGGCACTTGCCGTTCGATGATTCCTGGGGGTTGAACGACACAGTAAAACCCGGTGACTGGATTGCTGTCATGTTTACACTGAGTGACGAAGTGAAGAATTTTAACAGCTGGGTAGGTGGAAGTGATGATGCCTATATCTGGAATGTTCAGAGCACCATGCTGGAAGATGGATTTGGGATCTACGACGCTGATAATGGCCTCTATCTTGCCTCTATATTGGTAAGAAAAATTCAGGCAAAAAAATACTACAACTTCTAGTAGGAGCCTGTCGGACCCGGCAGGCTCGCTCCCCGGGATATCCGGAACAGTTATCACCCTGAGAGCCGCAACTAACAAAGCACACCCTCAGTTGCGGCTCCCGAATTAATATATTGTTTCCCCCGGAGAGGATTAAAACCCGCAGCTTCCGTTGAAATTATTTACGTTAACTATCGGTGATTTTGCATTTGATCGCCCTCCCCTGACAATCATACGCTTGCCTTTGCCAAAATCGACGTGAGTGGTCTCCAGCATTCTGATCCACGGGTGATCGCTGCTTTCCGCGAAATACATATAAATGACCGTTTCACCTTTACCGACTGGCACTGCTAGAGTGGCATCAAACGTAGAACATCATGTTTAAAAACAATGTTTGGCTGGTTAGAGGACAAAATGGCCATTAATCAAAACTCCTTTTATTCGCCATCCATAAAAATAAAATCCCGGCCCGGCTACCCAAAGCACTTACACGTCAGGAATTAAGAGCACTTTTCAATACGTTCTTAAAAAATCCCGGATTTACTGACAGAAAGGCCTACGCTACCGAAGGCTTTCTAAACTCAATTATCACCCGTTAATAAAAAACAATATTAATCCATCGTTAAGACTGCATTATAAAAACCAACAGTTTCGCCGGAAAAATATTTGAGTAACCCGCTCCACAACTGCATGGTTCTCCGCAAAGTTTCACACCCATGAAACCAGCACTTTAAAACAACTGCTGAACCAACGCCCCGATAGACTACTCCTTCAGTAGCCTGAAACGAGGATTGATAAGTGATCAATGATATACGGTATGACTGATATGCGAGAATATGTGGCGATGCACTACAATGCTGTGCGTTTGCTTTCAGCTTCAGTGATCATCTCAGTCAGCCAATCACTGTGCACATTCAGAACCCAAAACCTTGCGAAGATTTCTCGCAGAGTATCTTTAACATTTTTCACTTACACAGAAAATTATTCATACTGGATACTTCTTGCGAAATTTAATATTTTCCCCAAGAAATCCAGTCGGTTAAAGGTGACGAATAATAACGGGAGTTATTATAAGGAATTTTACATCGTCATGGAATGAAGAAGAAGGTGTGCAATTAATACCTGAATTTCAAGCGCCATGAGCGTATTCACGCCACCTTTTCCCCTGCCATTGAATGTTGATAAAAAACGATTTTCAGAACACTAAAGGGGGAGAACTTCCAAAATGAAGGGTATCATTTATATCTCTAAAATTACGGTGATTTTTCTGTCACTAAAGTAAAAAATCAGGGTATCTGGAATAATTCTCACACTTTACATTGTGTGATACCACCGCAAATTCTGAAAAATTTAACTCTCAAAAAAAAGACGGGATAGTTGTAATGAACGGCCAAAGAATATAGCACGAATGGATAAGCTGAATTGCTTGTTATGTCGTGAAATTATTCTAGAATTTGGTCGCATAACTGGAGTATTGGGCTTTCTGTAAAGTTATGTCACGAATACGGTAGTATTTCTTCAAGTCGTGCATGGAAAGCGTCAAGACTATATCACTTGTGCAGATGATTAAGATAGTTGTTGTAGTGTGTCCCCACGTTTTGTGGACATGTGTTTGTTCTTTTTTCTGGTTTGCTGTTTCCGGTTTGTAGTAAACAAACCAGTTTTTATAATTAAACTAAGGAGATATAACAATGAATAGGCTTATTGCACTTTTATTTACAATAATAGCTTTTTCTTTGAGTGGAACATCAATGTCATTTGCCTCAAATATGGATGATCAAGTGCCACAGACCGTGGATTTGAGTTTACAGGAAATGAACTCTGTTGTCGGCGCAGGCCAGATAAACTGGTACACCAACGCACCTCTGACGTTGCTTTATCAACTGGATGGGTTTGATGGATTACATCAAAAAATAGTTCCAGCCGGGGTTCATAACATCGGTGGCCATTATATTAATACCGGGACATATGTTTGGCTGTGGTGCCAAAAGCATCCCGGAGGATACCCCTGGCGTCAGGCAAACTTTACAATGCCAAATTATACCGTCAATTTTCCTTGCTACTTATAACGGTAAATTTAATCACGAATAACCCACAAGCTCATTAATTAAAACGCGGGTTGTGATTATAACCCCTCACAAATATGTATAACTGCAATGCGACAGGTTAACCGGCCTGCCAGGGTCAGGAAGAGGATGCCAATATTTTAATATTATAATGATATTGGCCTTCTTTTTCTGCCCTGATTTTATTTTCACCATATTTTTCATATACTTCAGAATAAAAGATGGATACGACAAACCAAGAGTTTGTTTGAAAAATAACCGGAGTATTTTTTTGTAGCGCAAGAAATGGCAGTTTACGGAAAATAACTAATGGTTCTGAGTTCGTCCGTAATACCATCAAAAAATCACCTCAGGGGTTTTACAAACACCTCCAGTCAAAAGAATATATATCTTGTATTTATTTGACCAGAGTTTTAACCGTAGATTTTTTTGAATTCACCTCTCCTTTTTGAGGATTAATTGAATAATGATAAAAGGAAAGGTTTCTTCAGAATACTATGTAGAGATTCCAAAAATAATAGCATCGTTTATATTTCTGGAAATTACACACTGTTTCTGTCGTTAAAAAACTGAAGGAGTGAAATATTTCATCGCTTCGCATTACCTCACCCTGGATAGATTTACCTCCTGTAGATTAAAACCAGATAGAGTGCAGGAAAACTACAACGGACTTCCACAGAAATTACAACTCGAGCCTTATCATTAAACTGTAGTTAAACTGGGGGGAACATAAACAATGAACACGATTGTTGATCCGGCATTTAAAACCATGATTCTCTTTAAATGAAATATCAGCATCACTTTCATCAAGCATAAATGATCATCGGTACTGACTTGACAGTAAATATCTATCCGGTAATTTTATTTATCTGCAAACTGGGCATTTGATTCAATTTTCGTGACCTTTTTCATGCACTTCAGGATAAAGACAATTATGATAAACCCACCAAAATATTATACTTTACATGTTTATGCGATCAGTATTTTAAGCGTGATTTTTTTCGTATTCTCTCCTCCTCTTTTTGCCGATCAATTGAATGATGATAAAAAAAAGTTTTTCAGGATACTTAGTACGGAAATTCCAGAAACGAGAAACATCATTTATATTTCTGAAAGTTATGGTGATGTTTCCCTTTCCACAACAAAACCAATTGTTACCGTCAAGGCTATGAAGGAAGATGGCAAAGACAATGTGTCTATTATTGAGGGAAAGTCCATACTCTCGATTCAGATATCACCAGGAAAAAATGAATTGTTATTAATCGCCCCGGATCATTCACCAAATAAAAATGATGACACTGATTGGTTAAATAGTCATATTTGGTTATATAGTAAAGGTCAATTGAAACAATTAACCAGTGGTATGGTAATGGATTCTGACGCGATTTGGTCACCCTCAGGAGACAAAATATATTTTACTCGCAGCAAAATATTCAGTGATGTAATAAGTGGTATATTGACAGCAACAAAAGCTAATGTATGGGTTATGAATTCCGATGGCTCAGAACCTTTACAGCTTACATTTTCACAAACGGGTGTTGTTAACATTACTCCAGTTCCAATTAAAGACAGCAACAAAATACTTTTTACTACCAACCGTAATGAAAAATGGCAAATGTTTATTATGGACAAGGATGGTTCAAATCAGAAATTTTTTATAGACAACGGAATGTTGGGCAGCTGGTCTCCGGATGGGAAATTCCTGGCATTTATAGATTCCAGTCCGGGTGATATATATTTGGCCAGTGACGACGGGAAATTGATCAGACGTTTGACTAAAGAAGGGGATGTGAATTTTTCGCCTGCCTGGTCCCCTGATGGTCAATATTTAACATATAGCCGGATTAATGCAGCATCATTAAACAGTGTACGATCTTCCGGTGGCGAAAATTTTTCCAATTACATTCCAAAAGGATTTTTTCAGGAAGAGCCTTTTTCTGACATATGGAAATTACCTGTCAAAAAAAATGGGGTGCCAAAACGATTGACATATAAAGGGTTGAATAACAGTTTCCCAAATTGGGTAACAATGTCTTTGGATTAATTTTTTCCAGAAGACTATACCCGTAACATTCAGGATTCAAGCCTGAGCGTGCATCATATTTATTTCATGGCAAGGAAAAATGACGAAGAATAGTCATTCTATTGAAAGACATTTGAACGCCGCCATGGAATTAACACCGGAGCTAGCAGTCAGGCCTGAATTTCAATCACTATGGGCATATATCCAGTAAAAAATTAAGGTTGAAGTGGGAACTTTTTAGTGCGGAATGTTCCCCCCGCCTCCCCCTGAAATCCGTATACTGGCTTTAATTTACAGCCATCTGATAAATACTATGTACTTTCGAAGAGGGCTATTCAATTGGAACATAAATCTCCGTCAGTAAATTTTCAGGATCGACTTTCCCCGGGTCTGTAAGGTAGATTGAAAAACTGGGCTGGTTACCAAGAATGACTCTTTTTTTAGAATACCAGTCTTTATAGATGTAGTCATATGTGTGACATAATTCTGCATATGGGCCCTGATGAATAAACGTTGCAAAGCGGCCGCCCCGGATTAACTTTGTGCCAATATCACCTTTCGTTTTGTGATTTTGGTTTATTGTAATACAGGCACAGTAGCGAATTTTTTCTTCCTGTGTAAATTCAGGCATGTCGTATGTGATGCCAATATTTATTGTTTTACTGGTTATGAGCTGGTTGGAATAAGCGTATTGCATCAAGCTGGACCATGCGCGATTTGCGGCATCTTCATAAGGGCCTATTTTTAGTATAAACAACACCTTTTGATCAGCCATTGTTTTTGTTTGCATATCAATGATATTTTTACCTTTTATTGATTTTTCAGTATTAGCAGAATGTATCTGCTCCTTATAAAGGTCAGGTATATTTTTTTTCTCCCTGAAATCGCTTGGCGGACAACCAAAGTGTTGTTTGAAGGCTTTTGTAAATGCCGGGAAATTATTATATGAACTGGATTCCGCAATACGTTGAATTGATTTTTTACTGTATAACAGTTGCTTTGCAGAATTTTCTAACCGCAGTCTTTTAACATATTGATGAATCCCTTCACCTGTATATGACTTGAAAATTCGCGAAATATGATAATGTGAGAGACAGGCCACACTGGCCAATGTGTCCAGATCTAATCGATACAACGGGTTTTCGATATGCGCGTCAATGTAATTGATAATGGTGTTAACGCGTTCTTTATGGGATAGCTTTGTCGAATCTTTATGTGGCATCGTTTTTTCTTCCCTGTAAAGTTAAGTATCTCTTCCTTCAACGTCACTGGATGGCATAATGTTTCTTATCTATTTTCAAAGAAACATCAACCAGATGTTGGTATACAGTCCCCTCTGTCAGGCCATTTTTATAATGCTCATCTATAAAAATCAATTGCTTACAACCTTATTTATAGCGTAAAAGTCAATAAATTGAGGTACTCTACACACTTAAAATACCATCTGAACTAAAATTTGACGGTATTCAGAAAGAAAGTGACAATTCTTTAGAATTTACTCACAACAAATTGATGATAAAGAATACTTTAAAAAAATAAAGTGCAATAATACCATTTGTGTGATTTTTGTATAAAAATCA
Organism: Gammaproteobacteria bacterium; assembly: GCA_013151355.1. Classification (GTDB taxonomy): domain Bacteria; phylum Pseudomonadota; class Gammaproteobacteria; order SZUA-152; family SZUA-152; genus SZUA-152. Next base: position 8,224 of record JAADIL010000257.1, on the reverse strand, counting down.
TACACTATAAAATCATAAAAAATTGATTTCAGATGATTGTATTGATTCCAGACTTTGAAGGAAGCATATTATTTGTAAATAGAACTTGAATGACCGTCTTCTTGAACCGGGTGATTACCTTTACATTTAAAAATGATACTTAATGACTTTTTTCAATTTTTCAGGATGCGCTTCACTGAATCTGGTGATTTTTTCAAGTGCCCAGCCACATTTTTAATATTTTTTCTTGCATCAGGGCTTTCCGGTGGTGCAACACCACCTGAAAAAAAATCACTGAAAGATGCAGTTTTAACGTCGGGTACACTGCATGCCAACGACAAAAATTCAGACTATAGCCGTTTTTTGCAAACAACCTCATGGACATGCGGCCCGGCTGCCTTGCGTTTCGTGTTGGCACGTTATGGCGTAGAGATCACCGAGACCAGACTAGCCAGGCTGTCCGGGACACAAATAGATGTAGGTACTACATTACTGGGACTAAAGCAATCTGCGGAGTTGCTGGGTATGAAAGTGAAGGGGCAACGCTGGAACTGGGCACGCCTGATACAAGAAAAAACCCCTGTTATTGCCTATATTAGTGATAGTCATTATGTGGTGATCCTGGAAAGCGATACCAAAACGGTAACTTTTTTTGACCCGGGATTGGGAAAATCCACGCAAAGCAGAGCAGATTTTTCAGAAATATGGAGCGGAATTGTTTTAGCTTTCCCCTCTCAAATAGCGGAGACCTCATCACCTGTACTTCCACTAACATCACCCGTTCCACAAAAACCCACTCTGGCGCTTTCCCTAAAAAAAGCAGTGGAAACAGCACTTGTTAATGGCTCGGAAATTAAAGCAGCAGAGGAAAGGCTAAAACTCGGCCAGGCACAACTTGATTCTGTGCTTGCCAACTACACTCCCAAAACCGGGCTGGTTTTTTCAACCAGCAGAAGACTGGACGAAATCAATAATGCACTGAATACTGATACCACATCGCCTGACCAAACAATGACCAGCAATACAACAACTCAAACTAATCGTGAAGCAAAATATCAATGGAAAATGGATAAGCTGGTTTCCAGCAGCCTGGGTGGAAAACTAAGTACGACAATTGATGTTGGCGTTACAATGAATGATTCCTCCAGCTCGTTGGGACCCGCTATCAACATTGACTATTTACAACCGCTCACAAAAGATGGACGCATTGCAGGATACTCCCCCCTGTCAAAATCACTAAATACATGGCACACAGTACAAAATCAGTATGACCTTGATAAACAAAACATAATTTTCAATGTCATTCGCAGTTACTATAATTTCGTCAAGGCAGTGCAACTGGTGAAATTTACTGAAGAAAACCTCAAACAAACTCAAAAGCAGCTGGAGACTGCAAAAATTCAGTTCAGGCTGGGAAATTTGGCAGAAATTGAGGCATCAAAAATGGAAGTACAACTTTCCAGAGACCAAAGCAACCTTATTGATGCGAAAAAAAATTACAGGTCTTTACAGGAACAGTTGGCTATACTGATAGGCCAACCTGATTTAAACAGCATCAACCCTGTAGAAATGATCAACTACAGCCCTGTGGATATTCGACAAAATGATATGACCAACAAGGCACTGAAAGAACGTAAAGAATTGAAACATTTACTCTACTCAAGAGAAAACCTCACCATCGACTTGTCTGATATGAAAAGTACTGATGACTCATTTTTGTCTTTGAACGCCTCATTTCAACGTAAAGGAGAACAGCGTACTATCAATAAGGCTTTAAACAGGCTTGAACAAGACTCCTGGCGTATTGGAGCAACTCTCACTATCCCGCTTGATGATAATGGCACGACAAAAAGCCGAACAGCACAAATATTGTCCCAACTTTCTGACCTTTCCATCAATATAAAAAAAACAAAAGACCAAATTATTTTCGAGGTTAATGATGCTATAAGAAATTTACAATCTGCTAAAGTCAGATATGAAATTCTTGAAAAAACGTTAAACCTTGCACAAGAAAACTTGAGCATTGATGAATTACGGTTTAGCCGTGGAGTTATCGCCAGTAATGATTTACAACGAACACAACTGGAGCTCTTGCAGTTAAAAGTTGACCGTTTCAGTGCACTGGTCGATTACAAACTGTCAGAGATTGAATTAACCAAAGCCGCAGGTGTACTGGGAACAGAATCCCTGTAAAACATCATGAAAAAAATTGCCATCAGTGTCGCATTTTTTATATTTTCTGCCGTGTTGATTTATTATATCCCGACATTTAACTCAAAAATAACCTCTGATGATGACCTTCCCCAGGTAGTAACCGTTTCAGCCAGCCTTAAGGATATTAAACAGAAAGTGAAAGGAAGAGGGAAAATTATTTCGGCCCAAAGTACCGAAATTTGGATAGACGATATCACCGATATAAAAATAATTCATGTAAAACAGGGGGAAAAAGTAAAAAAGGGTCAACCTCTGGTGACGCTCAAGGACCATGAAGTTAAAAAGGAAAAAAACAATGCCACAATGGATAAAATTACTGCCGAATACAAGCTTCGTGAACTGGAACGTGGAGAAAAATCAGAAAGTATTGTAACAGCCAACCGGGAAATGATGCTTGCAAAAATTGAATATGAAAAACAGCAAAAAGAACAAGAAGTATCCAAAGAACTGTTTAATGCTAAAGCAATTTCTTTCAAGCGCTACGAAGAAGCCACCATACAATTAAAAAAGTCGGAGCTGCGTTATACCGGTGAACAAGCCAATCTCCACAGATTACGCGATAAGCAAGCTGTCGATGTAAAGGTCGCCAGACTGACATATGAAAAAGCCAAAATCATATATAATGAACTGGATGAAAAAGAGCGAGACCTGGTTAAAAGAGCCGGGTTTGATGGGAAAGTTATCAAACTCAGGAAAAAATTTACCAATAGTTCCGGAGAAAAAGAACCGCTCATTGTAATAGCCAACCCTGAACAAATGCAGGTTAAGCTTCAAATTGATACCTATGATATTGCGCGCGTTACCGTGGGCCAGGCAGTGGAAATATATCTTGAAGAATACGGGCAAATACTAACCGGTCTGGTAAATGATATAGGAATGGAAGTCATTAAAAAACAGGCTGTCTTTGGTGGGGATAGCCCAAACATCATTGAAGTAACGGCAAATATCATTGGTAGCAAACCCGATAGCCTGAAACTGGGCACCCAGGCTGAAGCAGAAATTATCGTGGCTGAGAGTAAAAACAGGCTGGTAATCCCTATAGAATCTATCCTCGAAGAAAATGGTAACGCATTTGTTTATAGAGACAGACAAGGGATTGCTGAAAAAGTGTATGTACAAACTGGTTTAAGTGATGCAGAGCATGTCGAAATTATTAACGGAATCGATGCACAAGACAAGGTTATCACCACAGGAAATATTGGCATAAAAAATGGCAGCAAAATTATCGCTGTAGTATCCGCACCCTCACCTGTCAAAAACTTTTCCATGCCAAAAGACAGGATGTTCTCCGACACCGATAAAAACAATATGGTCAAAATACCAGGACCTGCTTTTAATAACCAGGACGCCACAGGAAAAGGTGACAGGCCACCACTTTCTATTAACATAATTAATCCGGAGAATTTTCCAGGATTCAATAATTTTGAAAACCCACCTCCACCTTTTCCGGGAAACATACCCCCGATGCCTGTTATCCCATCGGATTAATAAAACGACTGCCTTGAAGTAAATGAAAAAGCAACGAGATTTTTTATGGAAGCGGTAATAATTGCTTTATGGAATATTGTTGCCAATCCGTTGCGAAGTTTTCTGACAACAATTGGTATTGTCGTAGGTATTGCGGCGGTCATTGTGGTTATTGCAATCGGAGAAGGTAATCAAGAAGTCATCCAGGATAAAATCAAAATGATGGGCGCGAATCTGCTCACTATTACACTGCAAAACACTGGATTCGATGAAGGAAAAATAGTAGCAGGCATGCCAGTTTTTGTCGGCCCAAAAGCAATTGCAACATTAAAGGGAAAAATTTCGGCTATTGAGGCAATCTCCCCTGTTTTACGCATAGGTAGTCACTTTAAACACCAAAGCAAATCAGCCCAATTTCTTCTAAACGGCACATACTCTGGCTATCAAACAATCCGAAACTTTAAAGTCCTCTCAGGAAGGTATTTTTCGGCATTCGAAGAAAAATACAAAAAAAGGGTCTGTGTACTCAGTAAGTCAGCAGCAAAACGCTTGTCGATTGATGGTCATAAAATCCCCAAACAAAATATAATTATTGATGGAAGAAAATATACAGTCATAGGTATCGTTAATGATTTACCTCCGTTACAGAATAATGCAAAACCTGAACAGGCGTACATACCTTATTCGGTAATGAAAAAAGAATGGCCTTATCTACTTCTTGATACTGTATATTTAACCATCTATAAAGAATATGAGGTAGAAGAAAATATCGGACGAATAAAGTCTGTGCTTGAGAAAATCTATGGTGAAACAAGCAAAAACTGGGTCAAAGGAATGACCGATATACTAAAGAGTGAAAAGGCCATTATTATGCAAACAACACTCATTATTACGGGTGTTGCCAGCTTGTCATTATTTGTCGGTGGAATAGGTATAATGAATATCATGTTAGTCACCGTAAAGGAAAGAACCAAAGAAATCGGGATAAGAAAAGCCATAGGTGCGACCGACGCCAGTATTTTGCATCAGTTTTTACTGGAAGGTGTAATGTTATGTATTTTGGGTGGTGTCGTCGGTACTATTTTTGGTATTGCCTGCGCACAAGTGGTCGCCGATCTAATGGAAATCCCGGTAAAAATATCCTGGTCAGCGATTATCGTTGCTTTAGTGTTTTCCTCTGGAGTTGGGGTTTTCTTTTCGCTTTACCCCGCAATCTACGCCTCTAAACTTTCTCCGGTAGAGGCCTTGCGTTATGAATAAGTCCCACATTTTCAAACTTTTCTTGTTACTTGATTTCATATGATTAAACTGGAAAAAATAAGTAAAACCTATCCACCGCAACTACATGCGCTGGAAGATGCAAGCCTCTCCATATTGCAAGGTGAATTTGTTGCTATTATGGGGAAATCAGGCTCAGGAAAATCTACGTTGATGAACATCATTGGTTTTTTGGACAAACCTACAACGGGCCATATGAAATTTTTTTCGAAAGATGTAAAAACATTAACGCAGAACGAGCTCGCCAATCTCAGATTACGTGAAATTGGTTTTGTATTTCAAAACTTTAACTTGCTTCCACGACTAAGTGCATGGCGAAATGTAGCTCTACCCATGGTTTATGCAGAAATTCCTCGACAAAAAAGGAAAGAAAAAGCTTTTCAACTGCTGGATCAGGTCGGTTTGGCAGATCGAGTTTTGCATTTCCCCAACAAACTGTCAGGCGGGGAACGTCAACGTGTTGCCATTGCCCGGGCTTTGGCCAATGACCCAAATATAATCATCGCAGACGAACCTACAGGAAACCTGGACAGCAAGACCGGGAGCGATATTATGGACATGTTTTGCCAACTTCATCAGCAGGGGAAAACGCTGATTATCGTCACTCACGACGCTTCTATTGCAGCATATGCTCAAAGAATTATTAATGTGCATGACGGAAGAATCGTATGAGGCTCAAAACATGGTGATAAAAAATATCAATAATATCAAGACACCCAATAAACGACCCTGCAGCAAGCTGGCGGGGTATTAAACCCAGAGCGATTAATGTCACACCGGCGAAGGCCGGTGTCCAGGGGTTTCAACCTCTGGATTCTGGCCTGTGCCAGAATGACGGTATTCGCAGCAAGCTGCGGGGAATTGAACCCATAGAGATTAAAAAATAAAACCCACACACAACAAGGACGCTAACCTACGAATAATTACAAGTCAAAACAGGGTGGTACTGCTGCCAAACCCTGGATTCGACACATTAATTTCATTCAAAAATAGTTTGTTAAATATATTCCCTGTCGTTAGTGAAAAAAACAAACAACACAATACACCCAGGTTTATCCTGATTAAAAACTCTCGAAATTTTATACTGCCGGCGAAAAGGCTGTCTGATTATTGCTGCTCCAGAGGATGCTTCTCGCAAGGAAAGGATAAAAACTCTTTCAATGGCAGTAAAATTTACAATGAATTCTGATCATTACATACATTCACCAAACACAATTTCCTGATCCACAAATTTTTTCTCGTGGCGTATAGCGGGTAATAATATTTCATCGGCAAATTCACAACCAGTTGTACCCGGGTCTTGTTGTGCCTGTTTATCGGCCATTGCAGGTTGGTGGCCTTTTTGTTGTTGTAATATTTTCAGCATAGGTTTATAACCCGGTGACCAGGCGCGAACTTCATTAAAACGTTGTTTCAATGCCTTGAGTATGCCCATGCCGGAATAGTCAAGGTCACCCCAAAAAAACACTGGCCAGTCATTCTTTTGTTGTGCAAACGCAAACCACCAGGCTTCCAGTTGTTTCTGCATCGTACTGTTACTTGTGCAATGGTAGTGCAGGCTGACGCCGTCCGGTTGTCTGATGCGTGTTGCACTGCTTTTGAATCCGGCGGCATACACAAGCACCCGGTCTTTACATATGGCAGGGTTTCCTGCGATAGCACGGGTATAACTGTCCTGATTTTCAATAAACAAAATGCCATGAACTGTTGCAGGAATGAAAATATTTACCATCACTGGCCGGGGTATGATATGCAAGCCCGGATAAAGTTCGTGAATCAGCTCTTCACGATTATCCAAAAATTTGGAATCCCCGAAAAAACACCGGCTGCCCAATTGTCGCAGGCTTAGGCCCGCCTGTTGATAATCTGCAAGGCTGGCGAAGGCATCAATAATATTTTCATTTTTCATACCGTGTATGGCAATGTGATGAGCGGATAATTTCTCTGTTTTTCCCGGAAAACGGTGTCGGTTTTCAGCGACGGCCTTGCGCCATGTCTGTAATGGTGACAAACCTTTTGCACGGTGTAACCAGCTGCGTAAAATCTCTTCTCCCCCGCATTGCAAAGTTAACCGTGCCCGGGTGTATTCCGGGGAAAAAGGGTCTTTTGGGTTCTTTTCCCGGATGTGAAAAACCTGATGGTCTTCTTTGAGGCTTTTGATCAAATCCCAAAGATGATCTGCTGCTTCACCTTGTACAAACAAGTCCGGGATGGTTTTTTCATTCAATGTGATTCCCACAGGCTTTTGGCGTGCCGAAGCGGGTTTTTCGTTTAAGCGGTCGATGAACCAGTTGCACAGCTCTATAATTTCGGTTGTATCATTTAACCAGGCGGGCGGCGTTGTCATTGTTTGCATGGCCTTCGTTTTTGTTGTTACCCAATCTGTCTGCACCGGAGTCCAAAGACTGCCCCCCTCCCTGGATTCCGGCTAAAAACGTGCCGGAATGACGGTGAAAAATGTAGGGTGGGCACGCAGTTTGTGCCCACGCGTATCAGGAAACCCCGGGGATTGCCGCGTGGGCAAAAAAACATACCCACCCTACGGGTTTTTATTATTGCGCTTCCAAAACTTCATCCATAAAATCCAGCTCGGCCTGTTGGTAAACGGTACGTTTATGGTTAGCCCATAATTGCTGAATTTTTTCGGTATTGCATTGTTTGCGGTCTACCAGCACCCGGGTGTTAAGCTGGCCACGGGGCTGTTCGCTGGGACATTTGGCAAATACAAATTCATTGCTGATCAAGTCCATAAACGGGCCGCATTTACTGGTAGGCATGATGAAGATCAGTTGCAGACCAAGGGCTTTGGTCAGATAGTCAATAACTTCCCGTGAGCGGGTTTCATCCATTTTTGAGAAGGCTTCGTCTACCAGCACCATACGCAGATGGTTACTGCCCTCGGCAAAACGAAATGCAGAGGTAATGGCCGCTGAACGGATAATATAAGCCGGGGTTTCCAGTTGGCCACCACTGCCAGTGCCGTATTCACTCAAGGCAATGGGTTCCTTGCCTTCCACTTCCTTGTAGATTTCATATTTCCGGTAGTTGCGATAATCGCCAATGCGATCCAGTTCCCGCAGCGCTTTGTTGGCGTCTTCATCAAGCAGCATCCGCATCAATTCTTCCCGGACTTTTTGTGACTTTACCGACAGTTCCATTTTGAACAGGTCGATGTCGTCACCGACGCCGGGTTGTTTGATGATTTCTTCGAAGAAACGGGCATAGTCACGAAATTCAGGAATCCAGTCACTGTCGAAACGAAAACGTTCACGATCATCGCCAAACC
>JAADIL010000059.1:3855-4495 GCA_013151355.1 Gammaproteobacteria bacterium | reverse complement strand
TGGAAGCCAACGAGCAGAAAAAAGACGACGAGGAAAACATTCTCCTCGGCGCAGAATCCACTCCCGGTGTGGAACTGGAGCGTCACAAAACTCACCCATCAATTCACTAAGTACTTTTTACTGAAAACACCGCCATTCTGGCATGTTTTTAGCTGGAATCCAGAGGGTTAATACCCCCCCGGAACAAGCATTCCAGTACAGCAGGAGGTTAGTTGTCGTGGTGCTGATAAGTGACGTGTTATAAACGCAGAGGTCGCAGAGAAAAACACTAAAAACTTTGCGTTCTCTGCGTCTTTGCACCCTCTGCGTTAAATACCCGGTGATTTTTTAAACGTAGCGTGTTTTTAGCGCTTAATTCACATTAAAGCTTTACTACAGGGCAGCTTTGGCTTGATAGCATTTGGATGGGCTCAGATCGTAATGGACATCCAGCCATTATTTGTACTCGTAACAGGTGATGACCACCTACATGGTTTTTCGCACGCCTGTGTTGGCGTAACGCTATCCTGACTCTCTCCACTGCCATCAAGTCAGGAAAATAATCACGCTGTGGCTCCCTGCTGCTGACAAATCTCCGCAGCAAATTTCAAGGCTTTATTTAACGTTTCGGTTATCGACCAACCCTGCAAAATTCCGGCGA
>JAADIL010000059.1:0-3788 GCA_013151355.1 Gammaproteobacteria bacterium | reverse complement strand
ATGCCATCTTTGCTCAATACAAAGGCACCTTGTGCTCCGCGCGTGACAATGAGTCGTTCCAACTGACAGTCTGCAAACAATTTTTTTGCGTAGACCTGTAATTCAGGACCGTCACTCATTGCCTGGCGAGTCACTTCACATAATTCCTCGTCATTGAGTTTTACCCAGGTGGCACGCTGTAAAATATGTTCAAGCAGGGACATTTCCCACCAGGGGGCGCGTAAATTAAGGTCAAGAAAAACCGGCGCGTTTGTTTTTTGTAACAGGGAGTCCAGCGCTTCTTTTGATGGTGTTGTTCGCAACGCCAGGCTGCCGTGATAAACCAGTGCTGGCATGTGTTCTGGCAGTGCATTCAATGCCGCCTGTGCATTGATATGATCATATGCCTGTTCTGTCACTATGTCATAACCAGGCTGGCCATCCTGTAATGTCACAACAACCTTGCCTGTGGGATAACGGTCACTGATTTGTATACCGGATATATCCATGCCTTTCTCGCGCATGGTGGTACGTACAGTATTTCCATGGCTATCATTTCCGGTACAGCTAATCATCAGTGGTGCGCAAGAAAATCCCTGCAAATGCCAGGCAACATTAAACGGTGCACCGCCCAGTACCATCTGGCCATCGGGGAAACGATCAAACAGTACTTCACCGAAAATCACGGGTCGAGATTGTGCCACTTTGTATAGCCTCCTGGCTTATTCACCGGGAATGATAATATCACCCAGAAAATTATAATGTGTCATGCCTTCCAGAATTCCCCAGGCAAAATAGTTTTTTGCAAAGTACACTCGTTCACGCCCCTTGAGTCGCGCAAGCTCGGGGCTGTAATTACCCACCACCAGCCCCAGAGTGTTGCCACGTAACATGTCTTCATCATTACCGGAATCACCTGCGACCAAAATACGTTCCGGGGGCAATCCCCATTTAATGGATAAATAACGAATGGCCAAACCCTTTGATGCACGCACAGGTAACAAGTCTAAAAATTTTCCGTGTGAATAAACAAGTTTGGCATGTAAATCAAGGTGCCGCAGGTGGGCCTGTATTTCCCGCACCGTGGGTGCCCGTTCAGGATCCACAAAATAGCTGATTTTATGCTCTCGTTGAACATCGTCAGCCTGCATTTGCAAGCCGGGAATATCCACCAGCGCCTTGCGCAGCTCTTTGGGCTTCCAGCGATAATCGACATGTTGTTTCCAGGCGTAATCTTCCAGCATTCCATGGCCGTAATGAATTTCACTGCCCACCGAGGTAATCAAAAAATCCGGGATTGGCAAATTTTCTGATTTGATGACATCTTGCGCACTTTCCAGCTTTCGTCCGGTAGCAAATGCCAGACCAATTTTATGACTGCCTTTTGATTTTCGCCCTTCCTTGAGGGTTTTGAGCAGCGTTTTAAGTGCCTTGTCATCCCCCAGTAATGTGTTGTCGATATCACATACCAGAATACGATCAAGAATTGGCAGGCGAGATTTTTTCCGGGTAGAAATCTGGTGATTGGCACGGCGCGGTTTTTCAATCACCCGCTGAACAATGCGCACATAATTGTTTGCATGGCTTTCCCATGAAAAATGTTTATGCGCGCCCTCAAGTCCATTTTTCGACCATTGCTTCCAGCGACGTTCATTCTTCAATACGTCAAGAATAGTGTTACCCAGGGCATCAGTATCCAGAGGATCAATAAGCACACCATTTTTGCACAAACCAATAATATCGCGCGGACCACCATCTTCAGTGGCAATAATCGGCAAACCACAAGCTGCTGCTTCGATGAGCGTCAATCCGAAAGGCTCGGTGAGTGCGGGATTCACAAACACGCCCCTGCTTTTTGCAGCCATGCGGAACAGGTCTTCGATATGTTCTGATTTGTGATGTTTTGGATAGGCCGCGCAGCCATAAAGATCGTATTTGTCGAACAGTAACAATAACTGTGTGAGCACTTCACGCGCACCCTTGTCCAGCTCGCTAATGTCATCACGATTACCCGCCACAATCACCAGGTTGGCAACTTCACGTAACGCTTTATTTTCACCAAACGCCCGCACCAGGGTCGCCAGATTTTTTCGCTCATCCGGACGGGCAATAGCCAGCACCACCGGTTTTTCGGGTTGGTTCAGAAAGCGCGAAAGCACGGCCTCCATAGGCGAAACGCTTTCCTGTACATCCGGTTTGCGGAACCGGTTTAAATCGACACCCGGCGGAATGACCGTCATGCGTCGCGGATGATAATTTTCGTAAATCTGATATTGTTCTTCCACCTCCTGATTGGTGCTGGTAACCATCAGATTGGCATTACCCAGAGTAACCTCTTCAGCTTCAATACGCTGGGTAAGGTTGTATTGTGATTCAATGCTGGATTTTTTCAGACCCTTCTCCAGCAGACGTTGTTGTTTCACCCGGCCCAGGGAGTGCCCGGTAAAGGCCATAGGTACACCCAATAATTGTGCCAGGCGTGTTGCGACGTAGCCCGCATCCGCATAATGGCCGTGAATAAAGTCCGGTATGCGCCCCACCCGGCGAATATGCTGCAAGACATTATCAATAAAAGCATCGAGGTATGGCCACAATACTTCTTTGCGCAAATACCGCCGGGGTCCACAGGGAACGCGCACAATACGTGCGCAGCCATGAATGGCAGAGGAATCCGTCAGAATTTCAGTGGGCTCGGCATAAGTATCGTCCACTTTGGCATCAAACACCTGGCGCGTGAGTAAATCCACTTGCCCAACACCGGGATGTTTTGCCAGAGCTTGCGCCAGTTCAACAACATATTTTATTTGGCCACCGGTATCCGCATCCCGACCTAACTCTAAATTGTGACCTCTAACCAGCCCGTGAATACTGATGAGCATGATGTACAGACCATCATCTGTTAACTTTTTTTGCTCTGTGTCTGGCATAAAATTCCGCTGATCTTCCATTCTGACTGAAGCCATTAAATGTTTTTAATACCTGAATTCTGCGAGTGATCGTACTTGCGCAGTGCAAGATATTGATTCGTAGAGCGAATGATAGTTTTGAGCATAATCCTTATTGTAATTACCGAAAAGTTTCATCTCGCTATACGGATCAAGAGCTCGCCTAAAGCGCCTGGTGTTGGTGTGCTGAGTGAGTGCGAGCACTTGCAGAATTCAGGTAATATCGTTGGCAAAGCATCTTCAGTATTACACTTGCATTGCATACACATGGCGCCAGAAGTGTTCTCAGTCATCAAACAAACCATTTTCACCAATAAATACCCGGGTACCCGGCGTAACAGCAGAAAACAGCTTGATAACGTCAGTGTTACGCATTTTTACGCAACCGTGTGAATCTGGCACACCCATCTCGTCTTCATCGGGGCAACCATGAATGTAGATATAACGGCGCATGGTATCCACTGCACCCAAACGATTTTTACCTGGTTCCAGGCCCGATAACCATAAAATACGTGTCAGTATCCAGTCACGATCCGGAAATGCCCGCCGTAAATCCGGCGAATAAATTTCACCGGTATTACGTCGCCCGGCAAAGACTGCGTTGGTTTGTGCATCACCGCCTATCATTGCCCGCACCTGATGTTGGCCGCGGGGTGTACATTCACTGCCGACCTGCTCACCCACGCCATTTTTTGCGCTGGCAATCGCCACATCCATGGCCACCGTATCATCTGTGAACAATTGCAAACGTTGTTCTGCAATATTAACGACAATCAGATTGTCCATACTTGTGGCCCCACAAAATACCTGTTATGCAATATACGTTAAGTTCGGACAAACATTAAGCAATTTTAATACCCGGTG
>JAADIL010000008.1 GCA_013151355.1 Gammaproteobacteria bacterium | reverse complement strand
TCTGTAGCCAGTATGGCCAATGCCGCTATTCCAAAATCCTCTGGCGAAAGTAACCGGGCCATGATCGGCATGGAGATTAATGTGAGTGCCACACGTACACCCATGGACAGGCTCGACCATGCGGCGTTCTGTGCTGTTTTCTTTTTCAGGCCTGTACTGGATGGTGCAATATTTTCTATGAGGACTTCTTTGACGTTCAACATCACAGCCATAATTTGTTTTTATCCGTATTGACAGGGTTGGTCATATCAATCCCTGCGATCTGCTCGTTTGGCGCATTTTTGAAGCCGACAGACCATTGGACTGCACAGCACCTGATCACAGGTGTTCAGGATTAATCTCTATGGGTTCAATTTCCCGCAGCTTGCTGCGAATAGCGTCATTCTGGCGAAGGCCAGAATCCAGTGGTTGAAACCCCTGGACACCGGCCTTCGCCGGTGCGACGTTAATACCCCGTCAGCTTGCTGCGGGGTTGTTTATTTTAGAAAAATCAGTTGGTTGTAACGAATTTCTCTAGAATTCGTCAAGTCATTTGTGCAAGTAATCAATTTCACGGAAGAATAAAGGAATCCACTGCGGGGGGAAGGTAACATTCTGAATGTTCTCAAGCAAACTTTCCGGCGGGTGATTCCTCTACCAGGCTCCCGTTAATACAGCTGTATTCTCTGGCCCGTAAACGGGGTAAATTTCTCTTCCCACGCCTTGCCTGGCGATTTTTTTCAGGCACAAACAGCAGGTCTTGTTCATGTGAGAACATCCCTGGCAGACCCGCCATCATGCAGCCCGTTCTACGGTCACAACAAGCCCTCATGTTACAATCCCCCAATGCTCTCCCTCTCTCTGAGATCCTTGCCATTCTTCCCCAAAATAAAACGCCTCATTATCGCCAGCAGCGGTGGCCTGGATTCCCATGTTTTGCTGCACAATATTGCAAACCTGCGTGACACACTGAACAACTGTGAATGCATTGCCCTGCACATTAACCATGGTTTAAGTGAAAAAGCTGACCAATGGACAACACATTGCGCGCACCAGTGTGAAGCGCTGGGTGTACCGTTTGCAAACATCAACGTTGATGCCAAAAACAAAACCGGTGAAAGCCCGGAGGCGGCAGCGCGTGAGGTACGTTATCAAGCCTTTCGCGAATTCATGCAACCCGGTGATTGTTTGCTGACGGCACACCATCAGGATGATCAGGCAGAAACATTGTTGCTTCAATTATTGCGCGGTGCCGGGCCGCGGGGATTGGCGGCCATGCCGTATTATTCCGGCTTTGCTGATGGCTGGCATGTGCGCCCGTTGTTACATTTTTCACGAGACGAGTTGCATGATTATGCGCACCGGAAAGGTTTGTCGTGGATCGATGACGAAAGCAACAGTGATACGCGGTTTGATCGCAATTTTTTGCGTCACGAAGTCATACCGAAACTCAAATCACGTTTTCCCGGTATGGCGGCAACGTTGTCACGTTCGGCCAGTTTGTGTGCGGAGGCGGCCGGTTTATTGGTGAGTGCCGCGACGGATGATTTAAAACAGGTACAACTGGATGATGGATCATTTTCGGTAAGTGGTTTGCAAAGCCTGGGGGAAGTACGGGCGCGCAATCTGTTGCATCAGTGTTGCCGTGACCGGGGTTTGGCGACACCTTCAGCAGCGCAGTTGCAGTGTGTCTGGGAGGAGGTGATTGGTGCTTCGAAAGACAGTGAACCGGTGGTGAGCTGGGCAGGGGGGGAGGTACGACGTTATCGGGATGCGCTGTTTATGGGTTCTCCGTTAATGGCGCATGATGCTGCATTGTCCTTGTCCTGGGATGGGCAAGAGGCGTTATTAATTCCGGCGTTGGGCAGATTGCACGGAGAACCGGTAACAGGGCAGGGCATCGCGCTACGGGTGCTGGAAGGAAAAAGTCTCGACATTCGTTTTCGTCAGGGGGGTGAAAAACTGCGTCCCGCTGGTCGTGCCGGCCACCATGCTTTAAAAAAACTGTTTCAAGAGGCGGGGGTCCCACCCTGGCTGCGTGAGCGTATCCCTCTTCTTTACGCCGATGGGCAACTGTTGGCAGTGGCGGGACACTGGTTCGCACACGAAGTTGCGGCACAGCCAGGTGAGTTGGGCGTGAGTCTGTTGTGGGTCCCTCGGGACTGATTGCCGACCTGTGGTATCATCAGGAACGGAAATCCAATAACTTGCACAAGTTATTGGATTTCCGTTCTTTAGCCTATTTTTCAGGACAAATTTTAATTATTCGTCATGCGTTATCTGTTCCTTGTTCCTGTTTTTATCGTATTGTCTTTCCCTTCGATTGCATCTGCAGAAAAATCACTGCCTGCGGAAAAATATGTGCATTCGCAACAGCAATGTATCCGTTGTCACGATGACAAGGCAGAGTTGCAGCAGATACTCACGGTGAGTCTGGGCAAGTGCCAGAGTTGTCACGAAACAGCAAAGCCAACCAAAGCCCCGGCCAAACATCAAAAGGATGTGCGCAAAGCATCTGTGCGGCTGGATGAACCCAAACGTGCTGTAGTGGCCAATCGCAAAGCGGATTACGGCATGCGTTATCCACCCTATGCGCAACGCTCACGCCTGGGGGATGCAGCCAACAATATGGTATTGATTCCTGCGGGTGAGTTTATTATGGGCACCAATGATCGTTTGCCGGATGAAGGACCGGAGCACACGGTGACCTTGTCCGCTTTTTATATCGATCAGTTTGAAGTCACGAATTTACAATATAAAAAATTTAATGAGGCCACGTGGGGGCGTTCACCACGTCACTGGCGTAATCGCACTTTTCCATCGGGCAAGGCAGATCACCCTGTGGTCTATGTGAGCTGGGAAAATGCCGACGCTTATTGTCGTTGGGCAGGAAAACGCTTGCCCACGGATGCCGAATGGGAAAAAGCGGCGCGTGGCACCGACGGACGCATGTTTCCCTGGGGCGACGAGTTTGATACGGCCAAAGCCAATACGCCGGTACGCTGGCAAGAGATTGGCAAATTCGGTGATACCACTCCTGTGGGTGCGTTTGAGACAGGCAAGAGCCCATACGGGGTTTACGACATGACGGGTAATGTCTGGGAATGGACAGCGTCCTGGTACAAGGCCTATCCTGGCAACCAGACACCATCGGAAAGTTATGGTGAACGTTACAAGACATTAAAAGGTGGTTCATGGTTTGATTGCTCGTTTTACAAATGCGGTATTTCTGCGCCGGTATTTAATCGCTCCTTTTTTGCCAAAAAAGTAAAAAATGACAGCTTTGGTTTTCGTTGTGCGAAAAATGCAAAAGAAAGGGAAAAGAAATGATGCGAGTAAAAAACTATTCTTTTGTGGGTGTATACCTCGTCGCAGTATCGTTGCTCATCGCTTGCGAAAAGGGGGGCAATGAAGCCGATAGTGTAGAAAATAAAAAAACATTACCGACATTGACGATTCCACAGGTATTGGTACCGGCTGGTGAATTTATCCGTGGCAGCAATCGTGAAGATGATCTCGCCATGCGTCAACAATATGGTTTTCCTGCGCCGCTGTTTGTTGATGAACATCCACAGAAAAAAATTTACCTCGATGCTTTTAAAATTGACACCTACGAAGTCACCAATAAACAATTCAAAAATTACATTTTACAGGCCCGGCGCATGTTGCCCTATGCGTGGATGAGCAATGGTTATGCGATTAGCGAAGCTCAATGCTGGATGTGGAAAGGCTGCGCAAGATGGTCATTGATGTGTTTGCCATGGATATTGATACGCGAGACATGGACAAGTCGGCTCTGCTGGCAGCCATGCTGAAACAACAACAGGCCCATGACAATTTCCCGGTGACGGGTGTCAACTGGTTTGCTGCGAGGGAATATTGTGAATGGCGTGATGCACGTTTGCCCACTGAAGCAGAGTGGGAAAAGGCGGCACGGGGTCCGGATGGCTTCGAATATCCTTGGGGCAATAAATGGGATGCAACAATCACCAACACAGGTGACGATGGCGTTTGGGATGAGGGTATGGCCCCGGTGGGCGCGTATGCAAAAAACAAATCACCCTACGGTGCCTTTGATATGTCGGGTAATGTGTGGGAATGGGTGGCTGACTGGT
>JAADIL010000278.1 GCA_013151355.1 Gammaproteobacteria bacterium | reverse complement strand
AGGGGCCGAGTATCATATCCATGTCTTGCTTTTATCAGCCGGGACAGAACAATCAATATGGTACTTGGCCCTCTTTTTTTCGGAGAAAAAAATAAGGTGTGTATTATTTGCCGCATTGTTTTTAATCAATGCATCGCAACGATGCCGTGATTGGTCGTTCGTCTACTCCCTGTCAGCATTTACAGATAGCGCGCATGCACGTCCCTTAACATTGTTTGTGTGCGTGTCCGGTGAGGTTCAATCTGGAAACCCCGGTTGAGCCACAGAAGTCCGCACAATCCCTCGACGTACCTGTGCATATCAATGCATTGCACGTCTGCCCTGCATTCAGCCAAATTTTCCAGGTTAAATAAACAGTAAATAATGTCGATATTTATTCATAACATAAATTAAACTCCGGTCAGCCGTTCCGGCTGGAAAATATCAGGAGACAGCTATGTCAGATGGCCAAAACCAGGAAATTTCTTTTCGTGAAAGTGTGGATCGCATGGTGGATCAGGCTCTTGAAGCCATAGACTTGTCAGCTGATGTGGCGGCAGCCATTAAATCCTGCAATGCTGTGTTACAGGTTAAATTTCCCGTCAAGATTCGTGGCAAAATTGAAGTCATCTCTGGCTGGCGGGCAGTACACAGCACCCATCGCCTGCCAGCCAAAGGCGGTATTCGTTATGCGCCCTGCGTGAACCAGGATGAAGTAGAAGCACTCGCTGCATTGATGACCTACAAATGTTCCATTGTGGATGTACCCTTCGGTGGTTCCAAAGGAGGCCTGCTGATTGACCCGCGAAAATATGACCGGGATGAAATGGAGCTGATCACCCGACGTTTTACTCTCGAACTGGTGCGCAAGGGTTTTCTGAACCCGGCGACCAATGTGCCGGCCCCGGATATGGGTACCGGCCAGCGTGAAATGGCCTGGATGGCCGACACTTACAAACATCTCAATCCGGATGATATTAATTACACGGCCTGCGTTACCGGCAAACCGGTAGAGCATGGTGGTATTCAGGGGCGGACGGAAGCTACCGGTCGTGGTGTGCAATACGCCCTGCAGGAATTTTTTCGTCATGACGATGCGGTGAAAGAAGCGGGTCTGGAAGGAAGCCTGGGTGGTAAACGGGTGGTGGTGCAAGGTTTTGGTAACGTGGGTTACCACGCATCAAAATTTTTATTTGAAGAAGATGGTTGCAAGGTTATTGCGATAGCAGACAGCAAAGGTGTATTGGTCAATGAAGATGGCCTGGCCATTGAGGAAGCCTATCGTTACAAAGTGGAAAATAAAACCCTGAGTGATTTTCCAGGTGGACGTTATGAAGAAGGCAGCACGAGTCGTGCGCTGGAAATGGATTGCGATATTTTGATTCCCGCAGCGCTGGAAGGACAAATTAACCTTGGTAACGTGGACAGGGTAAGCGCAAATATTATTATTGAAGCCGCCAACGGGCCGATCACCTTTGCCGCAGATGAAAAACTCAACGAGCGTGGCATCATCATCATTCCTGATGCCTATGCCAATGCAGGTGGTGTTATTGTTTCCTATTTTGAATGGATTCGTAACCTGTCACATATCCGTTTTGGGCGCATGCAGCGGCGTTATGATGAAATTCGGGGACAAAACCAGATTGATGCCCTGGAAGAAGTGACAGGCAAACGGGTACCCGACCGGTTTCGGAAAAAAATTAATGGAGGAGCCAGCGAACTGGATTTGGTGCGCTCAGGTCTGGATGACTCCATGCGCCAGGCTTTTCAGGAAATGCGCGCAACACGAGAAGCAAGTAAAAAAATAACCAGTTATCGTATGGCTGCGTATGTTAATGCCATTCGCAAGATCGCCCGTTCATATCTGGATATTGGTGTTTATTGAGCCATATTGGTAAACATCATTTAGTCGCTGGAGCGTTTATACACCGTCGCATGGCATTTGGGGCAAGGTGGTATATGCCCGGTTTTGTGAAAATGCAATTGTTTGCCACAGGCCGTGCATACCAGTGTGCCCGGCCCGGTAATTTCACCTGTGTGCCACTCACCCAAACGGTTTGCACGGGCTTTTAGCTGTTCCAGTTCGATAGTGGTTTTATCGACCAGCAGAGACAGCGAATCCCAGATTTTTCTCTCAATCTGCTCGACATCAAAACGTAACCAGTCCGCCAGTTCACCACGTTGTTGTTTGATGTATTCCCCTGCATCATGCAGGTCGCGCCGTAAATAAGTGCTGATCAGTTCGGCTTCATCTTTAGTCAGCTCGCCCAGGTGAATCGCCTGTTCTTTTGCAGACTCGAGGGCGTCAACCAGATTGGGTACTAAATCCCGAGTATTTTCATCAAGAAGCTGGAGGGTGCGTTCCCGCATGCGTTCGTAGGCACTGGTGTGCCCACTGTCCTCGTGACTGGCGTCTGTTTGCCCGGTTTTTTGGTTCGGGTGTCGGGAATGGGTGTTCATGATTTATGCCCTCCATGATGACAAGCTGTATTATAAGTATGGTGGACGGGGCTAAAGCTGTATAGTCGATATTGTGTATTTTGCGCGTGGGTCACGGGTTGCCCGGGCTGTAAAGTGGTAATAGTGCACCTTGACAATGATGCGATTGCTCGTGAGTATCGACGGGTTCGTGCGGAACCTTGATCGTTTTTCGAAATGAGTGTTAAATCACTCGGGCACGGAGCGGCACAAGCAAGGACGCACATCTTTTGTTTTACATTTGTAACAGGGTTGTTTGTCTGCTGTATCTGCGTTGTGCTTTGTGATACCTGTTTACGGCACAGCAAACCTGAGTATTTTGAGTTTCAGTTTTTTGTTCGGACTTAAAACAAAAGTCCCTTGTCTTTCAGTGAGTTGAACAGGAATTTTTTATGAATTTTTCGCACGCATTCTCCCGGTTGTTTCATTCCCTTTTTCTCTTTGGGTTGTTGGCGCTTCCTGTAATAGCAATGGCTGCCCGCCCGACCATCGCGGTACTGGAGTTTAGTACTGACGACAAGGCAAGCATTACCATTGCTCCCGGTTTTGTGGTGGTGCAAAGGGTGGAGGATACAACCCGTTTGCTGTCATCCGATCTCATGACTTATCTGGTCAAGACCAACAAGTTTAATGTGGTGGAAAGAAGCCGCATGAAGGATATTCTCACTGAACAGGAATTCAGTGAATCCGGATACATTTCACCCGAGAGCGCGGTGAAAATAGGGCAGCTTATTGGTGCCGACTATTTCGTTATGGGCAAGATTGAAATGTTGAAGGCCGGGATAAAACGCAAAAAAATTCCCTACACTGATACCGTTCGTTCCTTGTACGCCGGCAAAATGATAGTCAACGTGCGTATTGTTGACAGTCGTGGTGGCAAGATCGTTGCTGCCGACAAATTTACCGTTGAACACGAAGACCGAAACCCGAAAGGGGAGCTTACTGCTGATGAATTCCTGGAAGCATTAAAGGAAAAAACGGTAAAAGAGATCGTCAATGGTGTGGTATCAGGTGTGTTTCCGCTGAAAATAGTCAAAGTGACAGGCAATACGGTGTATATCAATCGTGGTGCCGGGGTTGATTTTGAAGTGGGAGGGCTCTTGTCTGTGTTGACGCAGGGAGAAGGATTGATCGACCCGGATACCGGTGAGTCGCTGGGCAGCATGGAAGAAGAGGTGGGTGTTGTGGAGGTGACATCCATTCAGAAGAAGTTCTCCAAGGCAACAATTATCAGTGGAGAAGGGAGTATTAAAAAGGGCGCACTGCTACGGTCACGAGAAATCGAACCTGATACGGCACCACCAGCAGAGTTGACCCCGGGCTCAAGCGACAAACCGGTAAGCTGGTAGT
>JAADIL010000239.1 GCA_013151355.1 Gammaproteobacteria bacterium | reverse complement strand
CCAGTTGAATCAGGCCATGCAGCCGTTCTGCCTCATCCTGCACAATACGACTGGAATTTTGACCAATAGAAAGACTCGCAAAACTGATAATAATGCCGATGATCACAATCACCGCCAACAGCTCGAGCAGGGTAAAACCGGCGTGTGTTTTCCCACCGGGGTATTTTGACAATATTGGAGACGGGATCATAAATTACCTCATCCAGGCTCCTGACGAGGAGGATGAGCGTCAGGAAACCCTATTGCAGCCCCCAGTTACCCACATCTGTGTTGGCATCGTCACCACCGGGCTGGCCATCAGCCCCCAGCGAAAAAACATCAATGGTTCCCTGTACACCTGGCGAAAGATACTGATAATCATTCCCCCAGGGGTCTTTGGGCAGACGATCCATGTACTGTTTCCAGTTACGAGGCTCAGGCGTGCCACCCGGTTTGCTGATCAGCGCCTGCAAACCCTGATCGGTATTGGGATAAACAAAGTTGTCGAGTTTGTAAAGTTTCAACGCACTTTCCAAAGCACGAATATCCGCCTGGGCCTTGGTGGTACGCGCTGCATCGGGGCGATCCATAACTCGCGGCACAACAATGGCGGCGAGTATGCCAAGGATGACCACCACCACCATTACTTCGATAAGGGTAAATCCTGATTGTCGTCCTGGCGCACATTTACAGGTTTTCACGTTTGTCTCCATTCTTTACACTGGCTTTTATGATGATGATTTTTAATGAGACGAATACTAACACTAGTACCCGATTTTGTGCGGCTGAAACCACATGAATCCCGTGACGCTATCACAGCTCCGCAAGCACAGCTTGCTGCCAGTGGGCCTGACTCTGTGTGTGACGCTATTTGCACTGGGAGGTTCCGAGCTAACAGCCATTTTACGCTTTGATCGCGAGGCACTGCTGCACGACATGCAGATCTGGCGACTGTTTACTGGCCATCTGGTACATCTGGGCTGGTCACACACAGGACTGAATGTCGCCGGGCTGGTGCTGATTTGGGCACTGGTCGGCCATCGATTTGATAACCGGCAATGGTCTGTCATTGTCGCTGCACTCATGCTGGGCATCAGCTTCGGCTTGCTCATCTTTAATCCAGCACTGGCCTGGTATGTGGGACTGTCCGGCGTGTTGCACGGCATGCTGGTAGCCGGTGCTGTGGCAGATATTCGTAGCGGCGACAAAGTCGCCTGGTTGCTGCTGATCCTGGTAGCCGTAAAACTGGCATGGGAGCAAATGGCTGGAGCTTTGCCAGGCTCCGAGGCCGCTGCAGGTGGTACCGTTATCGTTGATGCCCACTTTTATGGCGGGCTTTGCGGGCTTGTGCTGGGTGGCCTGTTCAAACCCAAAACGACCTGTAACGACAAGGAACGTGCCGCACGTTCCTGAACCGCGCTTACTTCACCACACGCAACTGTGGCCCACCGGGGCCGGGTTTTTCCCTGTCCGGTTCATCAGGGCTGCGGTCTTCATCATCATTGAATACCATGCCACGGCCATTTTCACGCGCATAGATGGCCAGGGTCGCTGAAACAGGCACACTGACATGCATGGGCTTGCCGCTGAAACGGGCACTAAAGCTGACTTCTTCACCCGCCATGTCAAAATTTTGCACTGCCGCAGGAGCAACGTTGAGAATAATTTTACCATTATTGATGTGCTCCACCGGCACCACCACATGGGGGTGCCCGGCGTTAACCAGCAAATACGGTGTCATGTTGTTATCAACAATCCACTCGTAAATGGCACGCATCAAATAGGGTCGACTGGAATTCATCTTTCACGCATCTCGCACACAACAAAAGCTGTTAACTTTCGCGCATTTCTCGCTCTTTTTCGCTGAGGCTGGCCTGAAAAGAGTCGAGTTCAAACAGGCGTTGCGCGTAGTCTTCCAAAGGTTTGGCCGCAGCAGGTAACTTGATGCCATATACTGGCAAACGCCACAAAATGGGGGCCACGGCACAGTCCAGCAATGACAGTTCATCACTCATAAAAAACGGTTTTTGCTCGAAAATCGGGGCAATCACAGTGAGGCTGTCGCACAGTTCTTTGGCTACTCTTGCCTTGTCACGACTTTTTTGCAGCGGCTCTACCAGACTGTCCCAGTCCAGTTGAATGCGACACAGGGTCATGCGGCTTTGCGCGCGGGAAACGGGATCTACCGGCATCAACGGTGGGTGCGGGAAACGCTCATCCAGATATTCCATAATGACCTGTGCATCATAAAGCACCAGATCACGATCAACCAGTGTGGGTACCCTGCCGTAGGGATTCAATTCCATCAGGTCTTCAGGTGGGTGTGCGGGGTCAACATTGACACTTTCAAAGTTGATGCCTTTTTCGGCCAAAACAATGCGCACACGATGACTGTACAAATCGGTGACACCGGTAAAGAGGTTCATTATGGATTTTCTGTTGGCCACGACTGCCATTGCTGTTTCTCCGACTGCTACTGTCTGGGGGAATGAATTCCTGAAAGGTGGGTGATTATACCCGAATAATCGAGAAACCCCTGAAATAGCCTGCAAGACAATGATTTAATTGAAGTTCATGCTTCAGGAAAGTGGAGCAGACTTGCCGGTTTTACAACTCCCGGACAAACAGCAAAAGCAGACAGGCACTCAGTGAATATCCCGCCAGTATTCTTTTTTCAACAAAAAGGTCAATACCAGAAGCCCCGCAAGAAACAGTAACACCCATTTGCCCAAAGCCAGACGTTGCAATTTACCAGGCTCACCCAGATAGGCAAGAAAGGTCACCAGATCTCGCACAGCAGCATCATATTCTGTGGTGCTGAGCGTGCCTTTTTCGATAAGCTCAAACCCGCTGATAACTTCTGACGGGTTACCTTGTTCATCAGTATACTTTTCCATGACCGGCACCTGCAAACCCTGTAATTCCCACAACACATGCGGCATGCCTACATCTTTAAATACGCTGTTGTTGACACCCCAGGGACGGGAATCATCCCGGTAAAACGAACGCAAATACGTGTACAGCCAGTCAACACCACGAGCACGGGCGATCACTGACAAATCCGGTATCGCCGTGCCAAACCAGCGCCTGGCATCTTCTTCAACAATGGTCACTTTCATGGTATCACCCACTTTGGCTCCGGTGGTGATTAGCTGGCTACTCACTTCGTCGTTACTCATACCCAGATCCTCGGCAATGCGGCTGTAACGCATCAAATTGGCAGAGTGACAATTGAGACAATAATTCACAAACAGTTTTGCGCCACGTTTGATGGCATCGCGATCTTCCAGCTGAATGTCAGCCGGGTCCAGCATCACATCACTGCCACCCGCTGAAATACTCATCGAAAAAAACCCGGAAAACAATAAAAATATAACGATAAATAGAGGTTTCATTTTCCCGTTACCCGTTCTGGTAGCGGTTTGGTTTTGTCCAGCTTGCTGTAAATTGGCATTAACAGAAAAAAAGCAAAATACAACACGCTGAAAATACGTGAAAACAATGTGGCCAGTGGCGATGCGGCCACCGTGCCTAACCAGGCCAAACCAATAAAGCTGACAACAAATGTCGTTAATGCCAATTTGAACCAGGGGCCCCGATAACGAATCGATTTAACCGGACTACGATCCAGCCAGGGCAACAAAAACAACATGATGATAGACGCTCCCATGGCCACTACGCCAAGAAACTTGTCCGGCACGGCACGCAAGATGGCGTAAAACGGTGTGAAATACCACAATGGCGCAATGTGCTCTGGTGTTTTGAGCGGATCAGCCGGCACAAAATTATCTTTTTCCAGGAACCAGCCACCCATCTCGGGGGCGTAAAAAATCACCGCAGAAAAAATCATCAA
>JAADIL010000097.1:5593-6422 GCA_013151355.1 Gammaproteobacteria bacterium | reverse complement strand
GAATAAACTCAAGCAGATTCGCAACATGGTCATCCGGAAATTTACCGCCATCATAGGGGCCTGGTTGCAGGATAGCGTCGCCAATCCGGGCTGCATTACTGTTGGCAAGCACATGATTATTCGAAAGAATCACCCGCTGGCCATTTTTTTTCACAACACAGCCAAGTGTGCCCGCTGTAACATCCCGGTGAGCGATACTGACCCCGGCCGGTGCCGGTCGGTGACGCTGGAGATGGGTATTCAGGGCGCGTATGTGACCTGTCTCAACGACGTCAGTTGTGATTCCGTCAATCTGTCGCGGGATGAGATCCCCGCTACCGAGTTGTGCTCTGGAAAGCTTCTGATCGACCGAGCAGATAATTGAAATATTTGCGCTTTTTTCTCCGGCACTGATTTTATAACCGATGCCGGTGGCCACTACATTTTGTTTTTTTAGCAGATCATTACATACACGACGCAGTACTTCCCGGGTGGGCTTGATATCTTCGGCCATACTTCATCTCCCATGGTGACGTATTGGTTAGAGTCCTCCTCCCCTCCTCCTTTCAACGTAGCCCGGGTCTGTGAAGTTTCTCATAAATGCCTAAAATCGCTGTAATTTTCCTGGGACATTCATATTGCTATCCTGGTTATCTGGCCTAATTGACGACACGCCCTGGTAGTTATCAATTATTTCAGTGTTTAACCGTTAACGACACAAGATAATTTAGGGACGCTCGAACAATTGGTGAACTGTCTCGGTTTTTTTGAGCGTGTACAAGACTCTGGTGGAACCGCTACGCTTGTTCCACCCTGCCTGCATACATCACTGAAGTTGACGTATTCATCA
>JAADIL010000097.1:0-5493 GCA_013151355.1 Gammaproteobacteria bacterium | reverse complement strand
AAAAGGTCAAGGGAAGAACATCAGTCCTTTCAACCTGTATTACTCTCGACCCAACCAAAAAGCGACAGTTATTGTTCGAGCGATCCTTAGTAAGGATTATTCATTTATATTTATAGTAATGTTTCTGGATCTTTCCCGCCCCGGGATGTAATGCGACTGGTATATGCAAACCCGGGTGATATATTTCCCTGTTCTGCTCTTACTAAAGATATTTCAGCTGTACAACTCCTTTGGTCAGTTATCATAGACATGGGTTATCTACAGCTCGACATGAACGGTTCGGTTGCATTCAGTATTCTGGAGCCTTTCACAGATTTTCATCAAATGGATGTAATATTTGTTGGGTCAAATATTTAAAATTTATCTCCTGATTCTGAGTGTTTGATAATTGGATTAATCATCATGGCGTCTTTAATTGCTCCCTGAGCTCGGCGACTTCAGCCTCCAGCTTGCTGACCCTCTGTTCCAACCCGGACATATTCCCCTGCTCTGAAGTTCTGGTGTCAATTGCAGTCTGTGTTTGGCTAACGTGAGCTTCAATGTCAATGGAGCCAGAGAACAGATGCATGTACTCTGCATCTTTTCGTCCGGATGTGCGCGGCAGCTTCACTACCAACGAATCACCATCCCGCTCGATTAACCCGGTAAGAGAGTTTATGACCGCAGCGTTGTCGGCATAGGTATGCAGACGACCACTGCGCGCCCTCAGCTCCCCGGGCGTTTGAGGGCCGCGCAGCAACAGCAAGCAGACAATGGCAAACTGAGAAGAGTCAAATTGATATTCGCCAAATTGCGTATTGCACAAAAGCTGTGTGAATTTCTCAACCCCGTTCTTGAAATTCTCCTCAACACGTACGAGATGTTTGGCTTGCAGGTCGCGGATGGTACGCTGCACCACACCCGACTCCAGGGACATAACAGGGTTACGGCTGGATTTCTGATTGCAGGCATTGGTCAAAGCATTAAGCGTGAGTGGATATTGTTCCGGTGTGACGACGGATTTCTCCATCAGGCAACCCATTACACGGGCTTCGTTAGCAGATAAGTTCAATAACACCGTTGGATCCTCATTATTCCTGTCGAAGGGGTCATTGTTGCATAATTTCACTGCCAGATTTGTTGTGATCGTGATAACTGGCCGATTTTCATAGCAGCAGATGCAACATAATCAGCTTTGCAGCTCAATTGTTCATCCCCGAAAATCTGAAAAATTGATGGTCATCATAATCTCTGTAAAATAAAAAACCATTCAGAGGCATATTCACACCTCCCGGGTTCTATATAAACCGATCAGGCCGTATCTCCTTTTCTATAACCTCCTGGTGCGTTACTTTTTATTCTTTCCTGGTATTTATGATCATTGATCAACTACCGGTAAAGAAAATAACGAATATTTATTATAACAGGGGGAAAAGATGGACAAATATCTGCTTTTAATGGGTGCTTTTTTTCTGAGCTATCTGGTTGTGATTTCTCCTGAGAGTGGAATGGATCTGGCAAAGGCTTTAGATATTAATGCCAGCGTGTTCACATACGTTTTATGGGTAGTTATTCTGACTTTTTTGGTCAGATTAATTTCCTCTTCACCGGGAATATACGTAAATATTTCTGAGGGAAATGTTGGTGTGGTGTCCCGCTTTAGTCGGTTCTCCAGAACGCTAAGCCCGGGTTTCAATTTTATCTATCCCTGGGAGCGAGTCAGGTGCCTGTCCATCCAGTGTCGTGCTATCGAACTGAAGTTTCAGGCAATTACGCTTGATCAGGCCAGTGTCTATTTTAACTGTGCCATCCTTTTTTCGGTTGTTGGTACAGATAAAGAGATGGTACGCAGGGCTGTCTATTCATTTGGAACTGAAAGTGAGTTTGAGCTATCTGTTCAGCGTTTACTCGAAGATGAAACCCGCGCCTATGTAGCGACAAGACGCCAGGCAGATATGATAGGAATATCTCAGGATGTTGTGGTGAAAATCAAAACCAATGTTGAAAAAAATATCGAAAAATGGGGGTATAAAGTAGAAGATCTTCGTTATGCCAACCTTCATTTTGATGAAGTGGTTACGAAGTCAATGGCAAGAGTGGTTGCCGCCGTTAATGAAAGGGATGCAGCAGAAAATGAGGGCCAGGCGCTGCTTATTCGCAAAATCAAGTCAGCTGAGGCCGAAGGAGAATTTGTTCGTATTCAGGCTGAAGCGGAACGAACTGCCTGGAAATTGAGAGGGCAAGGTTTGTCTGATTTTCGTAAAGAAGTCGCCAAAGGTATTCACGTTGCGGTGGACGAAATGACAACAGCAGGGCTTGATCCCAATTTTCTTCTATTTTTTATGTACACGGAAACATTGAAGCACATCGCCGAAAACTCTAATGCAGGTAGCACTATTTTTGTGGACAACAATCCTTCTGCACCTAATACCATCATGCAGCAGATGTCGGCATTTTATGAAAAAAAACCGATTCAAAAGAATGGCGAAAGTAGATCCGGATAACGGTAACAAACTTATTGTAAGTTAGCGGTGAGTTTGCGAACGGAGCCAGTGATGGGGCTCGAAAGTTTATCGCCAACCTGTGATTTGTTAACTTAAAGACATTGATAGCGTCCTTCTTTTAACCGCAAGACGCATCAAGCTTTGCTTGGCGCTCTAAAGTCAGCCGTAGGGTGGGCATGCTTTTTTGCCCACGCGGATGGGGAATTACCGTTACCGTGCATGCACGTCCCTAAGTCATAACCCCAATAAATTTAGTCCCGCCACTTTTGTTGCGGTTGCCACCAGGTCCCCGTCCGCCTTTATTCTCTCGAACAAGGGTTACCTTTTTAGCTATTAAGCCTTCCTTAACTGGATGACACTCAAACTCAACAGTTGTTCCAGCCTTTAAATACTGACATCGAACAAGGTCTGATTTACGAATTAATATGTCTGGGCCTGATCCATTGTCGAGGAATCCACACTCTTTATCTTTGAGCCACTTTTTAACTATAGCTTGCAATTTTCACCTCTAAAACTTATGAGCCTTTATTCCAACAAATAACTTCTTAACTTCAGCAAAGCAGCGTTAGCGGACCTTGAAGGTTTGTAGCCGTAATCGAGTTATTTATTCAAAAGCAGACATTCAGAACGTCCGTAATAACCGCCAATTTGTAGCGGGATAATGTTTGTGCTATTCGGCACAAACGAACACCACGGAAATTTGTCTGAATTAATAGCACTTGTCAGGAATTTTATACTCGACACTTTGCCGCCCTTAATAGCAATTTGTTTTCAATGGGTACATATTTTGATGCCGCTTTGATTAATGAGTTCGCTGTAAATTGAGGAACACCATAGACCTCTACCGGAACTTTGTAATCCGTTTGAATTTTTGTTACCAGCAAGTCGAAATCGCCATCCCCGGAAGCTAATACCACTAAATCGGCTCCTTTCGCGTATTCCATAGCATCAAGGGTTATCCCAACATCCCAATCGCATTTGGCAGAACCATCTGATCTTTGTATATAGGGCTTTAGCTTCACCTCGAACCCTATCGCTCTAAGAATATTTTGAAATTGTCTTTGTTTTTCGTCGCCTCGATCAGTAGTATAGGCAACAGCTTTCATAACATTTCTATTTTTCGTCACTTCTGCCCAGAACTCGTTGTAGTCAAAATTGCAATTGTGAGCTTGCTTTGTTGTGTAGTAAATATTCTGGACATCAACAAGTATAATAACTTTTTCCATCGGTTCTCTAAATCCTGGTATTACGACCCAAATGCCTAATCCTCGGCGGCAAGCGGCAGACCACAGCGATGAGAGGCTTGTGCTATTCAGCACAAACGAGCACCGCGAAGGGCCGTCCGCTTAACCTGTTATGTGCTGGAGCTTACGAAAACCGGTTTAATGACTGGAGTTAGACTGCCGCCACCTTATTAGCGCACGGCCCTTTTTGGCCTCCCCAACTTCATATTCCACTTTCTGACCATCACTCAGGGTTGCATAGCCACCGCCAGCCTGGATTTCAGAATGATGAACAAACAGATCTGCACCGCCATCATCTGGAGCAATGAAACCAAAACCTTTATCCGCGTTGAACCATTTCACTGTACCTGTACTCATATCGTATTTTCCTTTGTGTATTTAATATTCATTGACTTCAGTTGCTTTTTATGTATTGTCGGCTGTTGCCGCTTTATCATCATTTCCTGATATAGGTTGAACATCCTGTGGCTTATTATCGTCTACCCCTGCTTTTTGCAAGCGCTTCTCTTCCTTTTTTTTTTCTTTTTAGCGATTTCTTTCTGGCGCTTTTCAAATGCGTAATTGGGTTTAGCCACTCGTATTCTCCTCTACATAATTCCAGGATTAGAGCTGTAATAATACAGCATTTTCCAACCGATTTCGCTCTACATAGTACCGAAACCCATCAGAGGACGAATCGAAAGACACCGGAAAGCCCGTGTGGTGCATAGTGATACCTGTTGGACCCCAGGTGTAATGCTCATTTACCCGCACCCACTTCATCATATTCAATGAACTCTGCCCGGCCTGATTTCCTCCCAATGATTGGAAAATTGTCGTTCTTCACGCGCCATTCTGGTGGTGATAAATTCAGGCACAACGACTTCCAACAATTCCGCATGCGGCATCTCTCAGTCAGCGTGACTGGCTCTACTATATCTCCTGTAGCCCTTAAAACCGCCCGCTGATCCGCAACGCCGAGCCGTTGCGTGCCGTCAACCCTGCTGCGTCTGGTCGGTGGAGAACAGGCAGTGCATGTGTCCGCTCGCCGGGGGTACAGGATATGATCCACCGTCACCCATGCGCAAGGTTTATTCGGCATCGGTAATGATAATTGACTAACCCCATTCATTGTATCTCAATATGGTTTTTATTGGTGCAATATCAAGCAATGTTCCCCCTTCTCATTATATAACAGGCACCGGGCGGTCATTCGCTTTGATAGATAGCGTCGGGACTTGCTGATGAGCGGACATTCAAGACTAACGTATTATTTGCTCGATTTTGATATAATTTCCTCTATGCCGTCATACTTATAAACCGTATCAAAACCACCATCATTATCTGTATCTACTTCAGCTGAAACCATTTTTGTAGCTCCAAACTTCTGTATCTTGAGTGCCATTTTTGTTGTTGGGTCAATAAAGGTAATCGTATCAATTACTCCAAATTTAAAGTCCATCCGGTAATCATTAAACCCATCATTGCTTGTGTCTGATTCTGACCAAATTATATTCCCTCGCCTAAATGTAGACCTGGTTTCAAATACTCCATTGAAATCTTCATCTGATTTTGATGATTTAATTATCCCCTGGCGGTCAAATTTATAGATTAAATCAACTTCACCATCCAGGTTTCTATCGATTTCCGACGTAGATAATCGCCCATCCATATATGTCCACTTTTCATCTAATTGTCCATCACTATTATAATCAACACCATCATTTGTGACAGGAGTGTTATAAAATACTGCCATAACAATTATGCCCAATATAAATCCAAATATT
>JAADIL010000037.1:3962-10813 GCA_013151355.1 Gammaproteobacteria bacterium | reverse complement strand
AGAGAGCTGCGCTACATCCTTGCTGAAGGTTTGTGCACAAAGTTTCAGCCCTTCCACCATGGTCAGGTAGGGAAACAGCTGGTCTGTCAGGTCCTGAATACTCATGCGATTGCGAATCGCCAGTGCTGCGCTCTGGATGATCTCGCCGCCTCCGGCCGCCAGTACCTGACACCCCACAATGCGACCACTGTCTTTTTCAGCCACCAGTTTGATAAAACCATTTTTTAAATCGGCACTATCCATGTTCGCCAGGGCACGCGGTACATTTTCCAGGGCCAGTGTGCGGCTTTCCACCACCATACCCTGTGCTTCTGCTTGCTGCACATCAAGACCCACAGTGCCAACTTGCGGGTGGGTAAACACGACAGCGGGCATCACAGATAAATCCAGAGCTACGTCGTCGCCAGTCATGTTGCGCGCCGCGCGGGTACCCGCAGCAGCAGCAACGTAGACAAATTGCGGCTGGTTGGTGCAGTCCCCGGCGGCATAGACGTTTTTCACATTAGTGCGCATGTGCCCGTCAATAACAATAGCACCCTGCGCATTGGTTTCCACCCCGGCCTTGTCCAGCGCCAGCGCTGCGGTGTTGGCCTGGCGTCCTGTCGCGACGAGCAACCGGTCAGCACAAAATTCTCCTTTGTTCGTCGCTAACATGAATTGTTGACCGTTATGGCTCACAGCTTCCGTTGCAGTATTCAATACAACGTTAATGCCTTCATCGGCAAACACCTGTTGCAGGCCTGCACCAATTCCCGGATCTTCTTTTGACAGAAGCGTACTGCGTGCAAGTATGCTCACTTTGCTACCCAGACGATGAAAGGCCTGCGCCAGCTCCAGTGCAATCACCGAGCCACCCAGCACAATCAGGTGTTGCGGAATGGTGTCCGCTATCAAGGCTTCGGTGGATGTCCAGAATGGTGTATTGGCCAGCCCCGTGATATCCGGCACGCTGGCACTGGCACCCACCGCCAGCAAAATACGATCGGCCTGTACGGTCTGTTCATGACCGTCGGAACAAGTGACGATCAGGGTATCGGCGTTCTGAAAACGGGCCATGCCGCGCAACAGTGTAATGCCGGAATTGTTTTCCAGAATACTTTCGTATTTGGCATGCCGCAGTTTTTCTACCCACTCCTGTTGCTGGATCACCATGGCTGGACGATCGATATCCGGTATATTGAGCGGAATACCGGCCACCGTATGATGGCTTTGCAGGTGTGCAATGTGTGCGCCACGAATAAAAATCTTTGATGGCACGCAGCCAGTGTTGACGCAGGTACCGCCGATGACATCATCACCCTCGATGAGGGTGACCCGTGCGCCTTCTTCGACCGCTTTAATTGCCGCCGCAAAGGCACCAGAACCGGTGCCGACGATGGCAATGTGCATACCATTATTCATTGTTTGAGCCGGGAAGGATAACCCGCCTGCTCAGTGGCAAAGGTCAGGTCTTCGATTTTTACTTTGGCAGGATCATAAGTAACCATCGCCCAGCCGATGCCGTCGCCTTCATATTTGGCACTCACCTCACTCACCCCGTCCAGTTTACGCAGGGCCTTTTTCACGGTGATCGGGCACATGTTGCAGGTCATCTTGTCCACGGACAAGGTGATGGTTTTCAGTTCGGCAGCCAATGCCGCAGTGGAAGTCGCCAGCATGCCAGCAAACAGGGACACGCTCAGCGTCAGGATGAAAAACACGTTACGCATTACCGTTACTCCTTGATTAAAACTATTAATAACAAATATTTAGAAAACATATTCAATCTGATTTCTGTTTACCTGGCATCACGCCATTCCCGCGAAGACCGAAGTCTGGAGGTTAAAACCCCTGGATTCCGGCTAAAACCATGCCGGAATGACGGCGTTTGTTTGCGGCGCGCTACAGGCAATTGAAACCTGAAACAGTAAAAACATTAATTACAACAAGTTATAAAACTTATTTAATCTGATTTCTCTAGAACTGACATCTTGTTAATCCAATAAATAGGGCCCGTACCAGGGAAAACTCATCACGATTAAAACGAAAATGCTGATCAGCCAGAAGATGATACGTTGCTTGCGCAGGTTATCAGGCCGGGCACAGGGTTTATCCACAGCGCAGGCCTGCGGAACCCGGTACAGCTTGTGAAAAGCCAGCCCGAGAAAAATCAGGGTAATGCCAATAAAGATCGGCCGGTACGGCTCCATGGCACTGAGATTGCCAATCCACGAACCACTGATGCCCAGGGTCAGCAATATCAGCGGACCAAGACAGCAAGTGGAAGCCGCAATACCGGCGACAATGCTGCCAATCATCGTACCTTTGGAAAGGCCCGGCTCCCGGGCATTTTTTGTGACGGCATGAGCACGCCCGCGAGCGCTTTCCTCCGCTGAGGTGGTAACCGGTGAAGTACTCATTGATTGCTCCTGTCATTTAAGCCTGATGGAAGCAGTCTAGACCCCGTACCCGACAACAGAGTCAAGTGCTATTCAGGATTTGCGGCATAACGGAACACAATACGGAAATTATGTATTTTTCATACAACGCTGTAACGGGTCCTGGCGATAGAACAATCGCAGTTGATCGTATAGATCGGGGTGGTCATGGTGCAGCTGTATCGGCAAGCGAAAAAATGCCTCACTGAGCACAGCAAAAAACTCGGCCGGATTTTCCGCAGCATACGGATCGATGTCCGTACTGAGCTGCTGATCAATCCGTACACGCAACTGCTCATAAGCATGGTTGAAAATGCGCGTCCAGTCATGCCGATTCATATCCGAATGCAACGGTGGCATACCATTGGCCGCACCGTTAAGCATATCCAGTTTGTGGGCAAACTCATGCAGAATCACGCTGGGGCTTTCACCGTGCACCTGGACACCCGACTGTGCATCATCCCGGGCGAGGATTACCGGCCCCCTGCCCCAGGCTTCACCGCCCAGCACAGCACGCTGTTTATGCACCAGACCAATGGCATCCTGCTGCTCCCGCTCAACCACAAAAGAACCGGGATAAACAATAATTTCTCGCCAGCCATCAAAGTAGTCAAGGTCCAGATCAAGAATCAACAAACAGGCCTCGGCCGAAATGAGCGCCCGTATTCTGTCATCCAGCACCAGTCCACCTGCGCCGCTAAAACTTTTGCGCTGAAGAAACAGGCTGGCCAATTCACGCAGCCGATGTAATTCGTGCGAACTCAGGTGGTAGCAGGCAAGAGCCTCGTGACTCACCTGCTCCCACAAACCAATGGGAATGCGCATATGACGCAACAGCCGCTGCTTGCGCCAGCGATGGAAACGGTCAAGCCAGTTCATTTTTATTTGTCTCGCCAGGCAGGATTAACGCCATCGCCATTAGAAGTGAAAGAAAATTACCAACTGAATATGGTTTTGGTTTTGTTCATTTCAATCCGCAAGCGTGAAAAAAATTTCATGCCGCTCTGAATTTGTTCTTATCCCCACGGCTCCCGTCCGGAAGAAACGCATACTTGTTTCTGTATGTTCATGCCAAATTGATGGGCACTACAAAGCCCGATACAGGTTCCCGCAAAAGGTTGAGGGAACCACAAACAGTACAACTGAACCCCCGGATATAAAAGATTTCGAGGAGCGCGAGGGCGAATTAAATAAACGACTCCGCAGCAAGCTGACGGGGTATTAACGTCACACCGGCGAAGTCCAGGGGTTTCAACCTCTGGATTCTGGCCTGCGCCAGAATGACGGTATTCGCAGCAAGCTGCGGGGAATTGAACCCATAGAGATTAACCTGTTCCTTACTGTCAGCCCATCGCAAGTAAACAAGCGATGCGTTAGTGTTTCAAAC
Source organism: Gammaproteobacteria bacterium (assembly GCA_013151355.1). Lineage (GTDB taxonomy): Bacteria > Pseudomonadota > Gammaproteobacteria > SZUA-152 > SZUA-152 > SZUA-152. The sequence goes on along the minus strand of JAADIL010000037.1, from coordinate 7,009 downwards.
ATGCAGTGTTGATTTTATTCTGAAAAAAAAGGGCGGCCAGATGGCCGCCCGAATAATTGCCTGTTAACGGTAACTGTTAAAAGGATTCAAAAGTACCATCGATATAGGTGATTTTTGTCAGGCCATTGGTCAGCTTGTCGATGCTGCCATAGATTTGACCGTTGTATTCGATATCGCCCGTTGATGCATCAAAGTCTCCACCAACAATACTCATGGCCACCCCATCCTGATTAATAATGGTCATGCTACCGGTTGATGAATTGTCAGTGAAGGCACCGACAATAATGAGCTGCCGTACACCATAGGTGATAGTTATCGTCGCCGCGCCCGTCTCAAAAGCTGTCCGGTCACCACTGATATTGACAGAAGCTTCCGGCAAGCCATCCAGCTGCAATACAAAGTCAAGACCAACCGTTCCCGCAAGCCAGTTATCAACATCTTCCGGCAACACAAAGCTGGAATCAGAAACCAGACTTCCAGCAGGTTCAAAGGTATCGGCATTACTGATGTTGGCCGTGAAACTGGCATCAAGGCTGTTGCCAATGGTATCGCTGATATTGCCAGTCAGAGTCAGGGTGCTGGGTGTGAGCCAGGTTATTTCACCTGTTGTGTCATCCTTAACAGGGTTAATCAACGTGGTTAATAATGTGCCCGCAAAGGTCACTGGCGAAGCCAGCTCCGCTCCAGAGTCATCCTGTTTTTGCGTCAGTGTCACATCCAGGCTGACTGAGCCACCCGAGATATCAGGCTCATCGGCAGTGCCCATGTCCAGCGCTGCATAATCGATGGAATAGGGTGTAACCAGAGTAGCAACAATAGTACCGCTATCAATGATGAGATCAGTGGATGCGCTCATAAATGTCGCAGAATTGATAACACCAGTCAGGCTTGAGGTCGCGGTTGATTTATCGTCTGGCAGTTGCAGACTCAGGTTAACTGTAACACCGTCAATGACACCATCGGTGATCGTCACAACGCCACCTGAATATGTAATGGTGCCTGACTCGAATTGTGGATTTCCCGGTATTCCCACAACATAATCACCACCACCAAGCTCAGTGGCCATTGTATCCGTAAGACGCATGAATACCGCGTCAATCGTACTCCCAAGAGCAGGGCCAACCACTAACGACATGCTCGCGTCAGCAGCCGTTGATGCCAAATCTACCTGTGTGCTGAAGGCATCACCTTTAACCCTGGTTTCCTCCTCGATGACGGTACCCCAGGTACGCACATCGTTTACGAAGGCCTTGACCCTGGCCAGCGCGGTGTCACCGGTGACGGGACCGGGTTGTGGATCGACGCTGCCGCCAGTGGCATCATTAATGTCCGCTTGTAATGAAGCAACGATGCCGGAAGTGTCTGCGATGCCCGCCTGGGCAAGGGCATTTGTTGCGCCATCAACAATTTCTTGCAGGGAGATAGTGCTGTCATCTGTCGCAGTTCCCGCATCGTCAGCGACGATGGTACCGCCACCGAATGAACCCGACAGAGTTGCGAGGACTGCATTAATATCCGGGTTGCCTCCGCTTGTGTCCGCGAGGGCAGCGATTGCAGCCGAGAAGGCAGCATAGGCAATTTCAGACGCACCACCATCACCCACCACGGTTGTATCGGTAATATCCAGAGGCCAGGTACTGAGGATATCGATACCTCCCAACAAATTGGATACCTCGGAATTGGCGTTATAAACTGCGTCAGGAGTGAGCTGACCTGTTGCCATGGCGCGTTTGGCAGCCAGATTTGTATAAGGGGTGATATTGACACTGATCGTATCATTGGCGACCGCCTCGGCAACCAGCGCCATCATTGTCAGGCTGCCGGGTTTATACCATTCACTAAAATCGATACCAGTATCACTGTCCGCAATGTCGTCCGTGCGTGTACCACATCCCGACGGCACATCACATTTCATCCAGGTATCCGCACCAGCGCTGACCGTAACCTGAATAGGACCTCCGCTATAATCATCACTGACCTCAAGGGTGTAACTGCCATCGGCAGCAGTAATGGCCTTACCTACCCGGGCGATGACTGTACCGCTGATATCCAGTTCCTCGGCCACCACATTTCCGCCATTAATAATACCCTTTGCCGCAGCACCACCAAGGGTGACATTATCAACACTTGAAGAGGGAGGTGAGGAAGGAGGTGAGTTAGAAGGAGGTGGGTTAGACAAAGGTGGACTGGAAGAAGGCGGGTCAGAAGAAACAGGGTCATTTCCGCCACAACCCACCAGCATAACGATGACAATTCCAATAGATCCACCTAATATCGTTTTTAAGCTCATAGTTACTACTCCATATGTAAGGTATTTCAGAATCTCCAAAACCCCCCGGCAAAATCATATGCGACTCCATTAACCATTATGTTCATGGAAATCAGATAGCCACATGTTTTATCAAAATTCACAACACAATAGCTAACGAACAAAAGACAGAAAAAGTTTCGATTCAAGGGGCATTTCTGATTAAATCATGTTCATAAATAAAATACCGTCATACTTTGAGTGAAGTAAATATGGATCGCACTACGTTATACGATGAGTAATGGGTAATATTCTGGATCTGTTATCCGGTAAAGCAACTAATGCGCTACAGTAAATACGCCGGGCAATCTGGCATGCTTGTCTCTTGAGGAATGGAAGTTAAATAATTTGCGTATATGACATTTTAGGGACGTGATTAGTCGTGTCCCTACTTTGTGTGAGGGAAAATATGCGGAACTGTTATTCCGTCCAGAAAAAACAGGCTGGAGTCGAAATAGCTCAACCCGGGCTGTAATCGCCTGCCGATTTCAGGTATGAAAAAACCTCGGGGAAGTGTTACGCAGCCTTCTCAACATATTTATTGACTGCAATATCATAGGGGCACTCAAGAGAAAAAGAGCAAAAACCTCTATTTTTTAAGGGTTTTCTCCGCGAACTCCGCGTTCAACACGAAGTACCTTCAGGAATGGAAAATAAACGACCCCGCAGCAAGCTGACGGGGTATTAAACCCAAAGCGATTAATGTCACACCGGCGAAGGCCGGTGTCCAGGGGTTTCA
>JAADIL010000037.1:0-3868 GCA_013151355.1 Gammaproteobacteria bacterium | reverse complement strand
ATAACATCCCGATCTGGCACTCATATTTAGTCTGTATTCGCCTAAAGCGCCTACTGTTGGTGTTCGTTCTGATTGAACAAAAGTGCAGGAAATAGTTGTTCTGTTTCGAGCTTTTGTGATTGAAGAACGGGCGAAGACGGGCTGAAGCAGAGATGCTGATTGTATGAGTTATTTAATTTCCGTTCCTTAACATACTTTCACCAATACATCTTCACTGATCCTGATTAACTTCAGGCAACGTATCCTCAGGATCTTTTTCAGGCTGCAATGGTTGAGAAAGTTCTGCCAACGGAATCGCAATATTCAACCCACCTCCTGACACGCTGTAGAGTGGATTTTGCGATATGGTTTGGATGGAGGTGATCGTGTTCTCAAGAAAGGAAACACTTTGCCCCTTGCCTACAGCCGAGTTAGTGGCAGCAACATCATTAACAATCACCGAGCCACCCAGAATGGTACCGGCAAGACCAATGATATTCGCCGAGCCAACACCGGCTGCAAAGAAGCTGGTACCCCCTGAAGATACATTCACCGAGATGGGATTATTAAAATCACCAATGGTGTCACCGGCAAGAATTTCCAGTGTCTGACTGCTCAGGTTGGGATCAGTGATCGGGCTGTTGTTACCGATAACACTGCCCGTAACTGCATTGACCGTAAGCCGACCTGTATCGGAATTCACACGACCCAACTGGATATCACCGGTATTCGCGGTAATCGTAACATCCCCTCCACTGGAAGTGGTTGTACCGGAAAGTATAATGCCATTTGTGGCAGTAATGGTGAGGTCACCTCCACTGGATGCCGATGAGCCCAGGTTCAGGCCGTTACTTTCCGTCAGTGCAATATCACCAGCACCGGTGTTATTCAAAAACACGGTGCCGGTAAAGTCATTACCACCATTGGTCAGTGCGATGTTGCCACTCGTGGCGGTAAATCGTGTAGCGCCTGCCCCGGCGGCTTGCACCATGGCACCGGACTGGCTGATATCAGCTGCGTTAACGGTTAACGTCCCACTACCTGTACTGGACGCTGCCAGAACAATGTTATTCACATCGCTGATGGTGGTACTGGCTCCCCCGCTGTTTTGCAGGCTGACATCACCCACAAAATCATTGGCGGCATTATTGAGTGTGATAGCGTTTGCGCCTGTATTCACACTGGTTGTGCCTTGTATGGTTAATGTACCTGCCTGGGTGAGCGGACCGGTGGTGATGACGGTGAGATTTCCATTCAGTGTCAGTGTCGGTAAATCAACGGCACTGTTATCCGTTAACTGCACATTATTGATTGTGCCGGTAGATGAAAATGCAGGTGTACCTGCAAACTGGTTACTGGCGTTGTCCAGTGTAATGGAGCCACCATTGCCCACGGTAAATGCAGAAGTACCGGTAACAATAACACTGCCTGCGGAAGTGATGTCGCCCGAGCCCGTGGAGATATCCAGCACACCGGTGACATTCGCTACTGAAATCGCCAGCCCGTTTGCTTCGTTGATGTAGGCGTCCACGGTGGGGCCGTTAATTTGCAGGGTATTCACCGATGTTGCCAATGCGGCACCCGATGTACCAATGGTCGTCGCCTGATTAAAGGTCAATATATCAGCGGCCAATACACCTCCTGCGCCTTCTGTAATGGTTTCCGCAGCGATAGTCATATTACCTGCCAGTTGTACCGTGCCATTAACTTGCACAGTGTCATTACCTGAACCGGCATCAAGCGAAAGATTATTTTTGTTGGAAAACTGCAATGTCGGCATGCCGCTGATCTGGAAACTGATTGGCTGGGCACCGGCAACACTACCCGGTGATAACACCATGGCATCATTGCCACTGCTACCCACCAGTGAAATATTGTCAGCACTTAATGTGTCAGCAATATTGTCGATTCCTGTACCGTTAACAAACTGTGTATTTGTACTGGAAGCAGTAGTGATATTCACCTGACCATTGGCCGGGCCAAAGACATAACTATTGGTCAGCCCTGTGCCGGAGCCCGTCAGGGTAATGCTGTCGGTGCCGGTACTACCGTCAAAAACAATGGTGCGGGTAGACGCAGCGATGTAATCCACCTGCAAATCATCATCCCCTGCCCCTCCGTTAATGCCGCCACTGATATTGGCGGTTGTACTGTTGGTAATGGTAAAAATATCATTACCGGTATTGCCTGTCAGTGTTTCTGTTTGATTGAAGGCAATGCCGTTTACATCTCCGCTATCAGCACCAGAAATATTCCAGTTACTATTTTGTGTTGGGCCATTGAGGGTGTCTGCTCCGCTGTTGCCACTCAGGCTGCCACCGACTGTAAGCGGGCCGGTAATATTAAAAATATCATCTCCCCCGCCACCATCGACATTGCCGGAAATATTGGCGCTGATGTTAAATGTATCCACCGTGTTGCCACCCAACAGATTATCAATGTTCTGAAAGGCATTGACGCTACTCAGATTACCGGCATCGGGGCTGAGTACGTTCCAGATGTTGTTGGTGTTGTCGGCCTGAATAGTGTCGTTACCGGTGCCACCATTAATAGTGCCTGTGATACTACCGGTGGCTACTGTGAAGGTATCAACACTGGCATTACCTGTCACATTATTAAACCCGGAAAAATTGACCCCGTTCACCGTGCCTGCGTTGACGGCACTGATAAACCAGTCGTTAACCACATTGTCACCCACCAGGGTGCTGTCAACATTATTGCCAATAAAGCTTTCGATGTTTTGATATTGTCCACTGGCCAGAGAAGCAGTGACCGCACCGGTCTGTGAGGAATAATCCACCGTGTCGGTACCGCCAGCGCCATCCATCAGACCACTGAAGCTGCTGCCATCAGAGAAAATAAAGACATCCGTACTGGCATTGCCCACCAGGGTTTCAATACCGGCAAATGAGCCCACACTGGTGACATCACCCACGTCTGTACCGGTAATGTTCCAGGTATTGGCAATGTTATTGGCCTGAATCAAATCATTGCCTGCACCACCATTGATTTGTCCGCTGAGTGAGCCACTGTTAATCACAAAACTGTCGTTGTTTGAGCCTCCCTGAAGATTACTGAAATTGGTGAAATTTACCGGGCCCACCGTGCCGGTGTTCAGACCATTGATACTCCAGGTGTTCACAATATTGTCGCCAATCAATGTGCTGTTGGTGCCATTGCCGGTGAAGTCTTCAATGTTGCTGTAACCACTGCCGCCCAGTGTAATATTCACAATACCGGTTTGTGCCGCCTGATTAACGGCATCCGTTCCGGCACCACCATCGACACTGCCTGAAATACTGCTGCCATCAGCAAAAACAAAATTGTCAGCACCGGAGCTGCCCACCAGGTTTTCAATATTTGAGAACGCAGAAATACCGGTTACCGAACCGGCATCCGCCGAGGTGATGGTCCAGCTATTAGTCGAGTTGTCAGCGGTAATACTGTCCGTACCCGCAGCGCCATCAATATTGCCGGTAATGCTGCCGCCATTGAGGCTGAAATCATCGTTATTGGCATTGCCGGAAAGATTGTTAAAACCACTGAAATTCACCAGGCCTACACTGCCAGTGTTGACTGCTGTCACAGTCCAGGTATTGGCAACATTATCAGCCGTTAATGTGCTGGTGAGATTGTTGCCGGTAAAGGTTTCAATATTGGCAAACCCTCCGCTACCCAGCACAACATTGACGACACCGGATTCCAGTGAAAGATCCACCGTGTCCAGCCCTGCCCCACCATCCACCAGTCCGGTAATGGTGCTGCCATCCTGAAACTGAAAATCATCGGAAGATACATTGCCCAGCAGGTTGTTAAAATTGGTAAAGGCAACCGTGCCAACCGTGCCATCGTTATTACCGGTAATATTCCAGAGATTGGAACTGACCGG
>JAADIL010000226.1 GCA_013151355.1 Gammaproteobacteria bacterium | reverse complement strand
CTGGCCACAAAAAGACCGGCAAGCAAATATTTTTTATTCATAATCAGTTCTCTCCCGAAAAGTACGCCACTGTCGTTTATTAACCAGTCAGGGAGGCGTGTGGCGCATTCCACTCCCCAACAGCATGTGTTTGCGTAAACGTAGACAATGTCCGGGTACGAGCCCTGTTTTGCCAGTGTGTTGTGCAGAACGCGGGCATTGTCCATTAAAACCGGGATTATGAAAAGTGCAATAATCCCGCTTTGCAGAATGTCGGCGCAAAAAAATACCGGGATAACTCCAATACCATTAGGGAAGGTACACGAAATAACTTCCCTGTTTGGCGCTCTGATTTAGTCCATATTTGTCCGTTCTGATTGAGCAAAAGTGCAGGAGATAGCCGCTTTCTTTTCGAGCTTTTGCGATTGAAGAATGGGCACCAACATCAGGCGTTTCAGGCGAAGACAAGCTGAAGCAGAGATGCCAATGGTATAAATTATTTACATAGCAACCCATTGTACTACTTGTAATTAAATTGGGTAAACCCCCAGCTCTGCCGGGGAGACTCGCACAGGTTTTACCGAGACTGCGGTAACGCGTACTTTCCATTCTCGACCAGGAGAAAAGGAAGTAAACCTGTGCGAGATTATAAGAGTCTGTCCCATACACGTTGGGATTGTAAATATCATATTGTCTTTATTCCAAAGAAACGAAAGAAACAGATTTATGGTTCGATCAGAAAGTATTTGGGTGAGATATTACACGAATTAGCCAGACGAAAAGGCGTGGTTATTGAAGAAGGCCACTTGATGCCTGATCATATTCATATATGCATCAGTATTCCGTCAAAATATGCAGTTTCGAATATAGTTGGTTATTTGAAAGGAAAAAGCGCCATATCGATAGTTCGAAAATTTAAAGGGCGGTAGAAAAACTTCACGGGCGAACATTTTTGGGCACGAGGTTATTTTGTCTCAACAGCAGGTCTTGATGAAGCAATGGTGATGATTGAGTATATTCGAAATCAAGAGAAGGCTGATGAGCAGCGAGGTCAACCCAAGCCTGGAATATAGTGTGCGCCCTGGGTGCTTACTTTAGCCCTTTGAGGGCGTAACCAAATAAGCCTCCGGCTATGCCCGGAGGTACTTAACTTAATGGCATTAAAGATTGCCCGGTAACGATCAGGGGGGGGAGGTATATTTTCCATGCATTTTTTGCAGACCAGGGTTTGCCCCAAATGACGTGCCCGTCCCTCGATACTGGTTACCCAGGGGCGTAGCTGCCAGGGTGGTCGGTGTCGTACATGCTGAGTGTGGCCGCAGGCCAGGTCTGCCACCCAGTCGTCATGTTCGTCCTGATGGAAGCCGATAATGGCTCGTTTAAATGTCACCGCTGCAAGTCCCATAAAGAATAAGGCTACAATAGCAGGTTGTTGCGAGTGTTGAGTCATTAGAGGGAGAAAGCGTATTACCGAACAGTATCCGCCCGTGTGGAGCAGGAACCCCGGTTTTCTGTTGCACTATTTTTCATTATTTCTGTTTTTACTGGTCTGCGCCGGTTATTTTGCTGTGCCTCTGTGGGACAGCGATTTCTGGTGGCATATCGCCAGTGGTCGTGAAATTCTGCAAAATGGTATCCCTGATACTGATCCTTTTGGTGTGTTTCCATCCACGGATGTTGTGCGAAACGACACTGTACTTAAAGGCCAGTGGCTGGGGCAGGTGGTACTGTTTACGGTGTTTGATGTCGGTGGCGTGAATGCCGTGGTCGCCTTCCGGGTGCTGGTATTGCTGGCCTGTGTGACCCTGGTTTGGTGGCGTTGCCATCAGTTGAGTGTTGGGCCTCTGGCGCTGTGGCTGGTGTTGATTCTGGTGGGGTTGAATGCCGGAAATTTTGGCGGTGAACGTCCGCAATTGTTGTCATTTTTATTGGCGGCGCTATTTTTTGTGGTCATTGATCAGGCGGAAAAAAACCGGCGCTGGTTGTTTGTTCTGCCGGTGATCACGGTATTGTGGGCGAACAGTCATGGTGGCGTGCTGCTCGGCGTGGTCCTGCTGGGGTTGTGGGCGTTGCTCAGGTTGTTTGATGCGAAGGCCGGGTGGCATGAAAAACGCCTGTGGTTATTGGCGACAGGTGCAGTGGTGCTGGCCTCGTTGCTGACCCCCAACGGTCTGCAAACTTATCTGTATTTGCTGGATCTCGAAGGCAGTGTGTTGCAGGCGCGTACCTCGGAATATACCAGCGCATTCCAGCTTTATACTCTGGGTTATATTTGGCAGCAGGTCTGGGTGGTTGCTTTTTATGTTGTGGCGCTGGTTGCGGCGGTGTCGATGTTTCAGCGCAGGCAGTGGCAGTATCTGGCGAGCACGGTTTTTCTGGGTGCAATCAGTGCTTCATCATTCCGATATTTTGTGTTTTTTATTTTTCTGTGTGCTCCGTATGTTGCCTGGGGAATACAGGATAAATTGAGAAATCTGCCGGAATTGAAGCAGAGCATTACACACATTTTCCAGGGCATATTGCTGTTTTCATTATTTGGGCTGTTCATCGTGAGCTTGTTGCGTGGCACAGTGTTTCGCGGTGGTTTTTACCAGGAAATCTACCCGGTGGAAATTGCAAACTTTGTACAGGAAAACAATTTACGTGGACGAGCATTCAATAACATGGAATGGGGCGGTTATTTGTTGTGGCGACTAACGCCGCAAGTTACCCCGTACATCGATGGCCGCATGCTGGATGAAAAGCGTTTCCCGCCATATACCAATATTTTGTGGGCAACACCACCGGGCATACAGTGGTTTGAGCACGAAAATTTTCAACTGGTGATGATGCCATATCATGGCCGTTATGATCCGCAGCGTTACAACTTGCTTGATTATCTGCGCGCGCGACCAGAGTGGCTGCTGGTTTATCGTGATGCCAAAGGCGTGGTATTTGTGCGTGATGACAGAAGGAAGCATAACTAAAAATGGAGGCTGAACTCTACCGCCAAATGCGCGACCTGGAAGACTGTCACTGGTGGTTCGCAGGAAGGCGTGCCATTGTTGCATCGTTGTTGCGAGGCAGCGGTTTGCCCGAAGACGCGCGCATGCTCGATCTCGGTTGTGGCACTGGTGGCAATCTCGCCATGTTGTCGGAATTTGGGCAAGTAGTGGGAGCAGAGCTGGATGGGAATGCGGCACAGTTGGCGCGAGAACGAGGGCTTGCTCCCGTTGTACGTGGCAAATTGCCGGATGGACTACCGCTGGATGCCGGGGTGTTTCATTGTGTGACCCTGCTGGATGTGCTCGAACATATTGATGATGATCGTGCCACGCTGGAAGCTGTCCACCGTTTATTGGTACCCGCAGGGCAACTGTTAATCACCGTGCCGGCTTTTCCCTTTTTATGGGGGGCGCATGATGTGGTGCATCATCATCAACGACGTTATCGTGCCAAAGGCCTGCGGCAGTTGCTGGAAACGACAGGCTACGAGATAACAACATTGAGCTATTGCAACACCTGGCTGTTTCCCGTTGCAGCAGTGGTACGTCTGTTGCGCCGCTGCTTTCCCGGCGGAAGCGCTGGTGCCGAATTAAGCCTGCCGCCTGCACCAATCAATACCCTGCTGGCAACATTGTTTGCCAGTGAGCGACATTTGTTGCGTATAGGCTTACCGTTTGGTGTGTCGCTGGTCGTGTTGGCAAAGAAGCTGCATTGATGCTGAAGCCCATGTTGCGTTTCGCGGTAAGTGGAGGGCTGGCAACGGTTGTTCATGTGGGGGTATTTGTCTTCCTGGTAGAATGGTTTGCGTTGCGCCCGGTACTGGCAGCGGCCCCGGCCTTTGTTTGTATTTGCCCTGTTTGTTTCCTATGGTATGAATTATCACTGGACGTTTTCCGCATCGGCACCGCACCGAATCATGTTACCCCGGTTTATTGTGGTGGCCTTGCTGGGACTGGCACTGAATCTAGGCATCACTTATGTGGTAGTCGATGTTGCACGCTACTGGTATGGTTATGCCCTGTTGCTGATTGTGTTATTCGTGCCACTGATGACATTTTTACTGAGTAAGTTCTGGGTATTCAATGAACAGGATAATAGCTGATGGCCGATGAAATAAAAAACACCGATGCTGATTACCGACTTTCTGTTGTAGTACCCGTATTTAATGAAGAAGAGGTATTGCCGGAATTTCATCGGCGTTTGGCCAGTGTGCTGGACAAGTTGTCGGCGCAGAGTGAAATCATTTACGTGAATGATGGCAGCATTGACGGCAGCCTGCATGAAATTCGGCGTTTAAAGGCGGAGGATGTCCGTGTCGCTATCGTTGATCTCAGTCGAAATTTTGGTAAGGAAATTGCCATGACCGCAGGACTTGATCATGCACACGGCGATGCTGTAGTGGTCATTGATGCCGATCTGCAAGACCCACCTGAATTAATTCCGGAAATGATTAAACACTGGCACGGGGGGCACGATGTGGTATATGCACAGCGAACATCCCGTGCTGGAGAATCAGCATTTAAAAAAACCACGGCTCACCTGTTTTATCGTCTTATGCAAAAACTCAGTCGGGTGGATATTCCTCGGGATGCTGGTGATTTTCGGTTATTGAGTCGTCGGGCGGTGGATGCTCTGGCAGGCCTGCGTGAACAGCACCGTTTCATGAAAGGTTTGTTTGCCTGGATTGGTTATCCACAAAAAGCTGTTCCATACCAGCGTGATTCGCGCCACGATGGAAAAACCAAGTGGAGTTACATTGGATTGTGGAACTTTGCCATTGAAGGAATAACTTCATTTAGTACCATACCGTTAAAAGCAGCGACGTATCTTGGTATGTTAACGGCATTGGGCGCCTTTTTGTTTGGTATGTTTATCGTGTTAAAAACGCTGTTTTACGGCAATCCGGTGCCGGGTTATCCATCGTTATTGGTAGTGGTGTTATTTCTCGGTGGTATTCAGTTAATGGCGCTGGGCGTGATTGGTGAATATCTTGGCCGCATGTTTGATGAAACCAAGGGACGTCCACTGTATTTGATCAATGCCTATGAAGAAGCGCGAGATAAAAAATAACCAGCCGGGAGTTTGTGGTGTCACAGGTAAACAA
>JAADIL010000018.1 GCA_013151355.1 Gammaproteobacteria bacterium | reverse complement strand
TTTAATGCCGTTGATAACTTCCTGTCGCATCAGACCACGAAACATTGTGCTCTGGCCACGACCGATACCGCGTGCCTTGTCCGTTTCTTCATAAGTGGCCAGGCCTTCAATGAGCCAGGGTGGCTGCAATATGTTGGGAAACAGAAACGGGTTGCGCCCGAACAGTTTGCGCAGAGTGGAAGGAAAGCCGCTGACTTTATCAAGTTGCAGAATGTGGGTGTATTCATGAATGATAAGTAGTTCCAGCCAGTTATCGTGATCCGAAACCGCGCTGCTGCCTGTGGGGGGCGTTACCAGCAGACGCATTTCGTTGCGGGGTACTGGTGTGGCTGAGCCATTGGCAAAATCAAAACGATCACTCAGTATAACTTGTGTGCGTGCACGGGGCGTCCAGTTAAATTTCCGGGTGAGCTCGGTATGCACGGATTCAGCGATGCTGCCCACTTTTCGTGCCAGCGGTTCTTCACCATCGTGAAAATGAATTTCAAAATGTTCGGTATAAAGTGTTTGCCAGTTCAGGGAGGGGTCTTGCGTGAGTGCGGCAAATAAATTGCCGGATAAGCTCATTAACATGCCAATGAAAGTCAAGCGGGCGATATGTGAGGCCGCCTGCGCCTTGATTATTTTTTGCATCAAACATCCTTTATGAGACGGGAGCGTCTTTTATTATTTTGCGCTGCCGCATAAACGTACGATACAGCAAGGGTATAACAAAAAGTGTCAACACAGTGGAAAAGGCCAGACCCCACACAATGGCCGAGGCCACCGGCCCCCAGATCAGGGATTCACCGGCCAGCCCGACAGCCAGTGAAAACAGTCCGGCAATAGTGGTTAGCGAGGTAATGATAACGGGCACCACGCGGCGACGTGCCGCATAAATTGTTGCATGCAATACGCTCATGCCAGCATCCAGCCGCTGGTTGGCGGCGTGGATCATTACGATGGCGGCATTCACTGCAATACCGACCAATGCTATCACACCATACATTGTGAACATGCTCAACGGATTGCCGGTAGTAAGCAGGCCGAAGGTGACACCAGTAAAAGCTAATGGCACGGTGGCGAGAATCATGAATGGCTGCCAGTAGCTTTTAAACTGGGTGCCGATGATCAGATAAATCAGCCCGAGACCAAACAAAAACAATACCAGCATGGAGTCCAGGCTCTCCTGGATGTCAGCCAGTTCACCGGAATAATCCAGGTCAATATTGGGGTGTTGCAGGCGGATTTTTTCCCAGCCTTCCATCACCAGGTTGTTTGCCTGAAGCGTGTTGATTTTTTGTTTATCGATATCCGCTTCCACGGTGATGGAGCGGCGGAAGTTATAGTGACGGATGTTGCTGCGACTGAGTCCGGTTTCTGCAATTACCAGTTGACCTAACGGTATTTCACCACCCTGTGGCAGGGTCAGCGGTATTTCCAATAGCTGATCAATACTGTGCAGGCTGGTGCGTTTTGCTTGTACACGCACTTCCACACGTTCTGATTCGTATTGCATGGAAGCCACTACCTCACCATCAAACAGCAGGCGTATGGCATTGCTGACATCCGCCGGGTTGAGTCCGCTACGGCGCACTGCATCGCTGTCCAGTTGCAGTTTGAGTTCATGTTTGCCCGGGCTGTCGTTGTCGGTGATGTCCATCACTTCAGGAATATTTGTAAGGATATCCCGCAAGGCATTGGTTGCCGCGCGTAATTCCACAAAATTGTCACCACGCACCTTGACGCTGATCGCCTTGGTGACCGGTGGTCCTTTGGTGAGTTTGAGAAAAGTAATCAGACGTGGGTCTGCCGTGGTCATCACATCGATACGCATGGATTCAATGATGTCGCTGATGCTGCGCATATCATCGGTTTTTGGGTTCAGGCTGACAAAAACCTGTCCATAGTTGTCACCAAAAAACGGTGCGACTTCGGTAAACATTTGCCCGGCGGTGGCACTGACGCTGCGTGTTTCATCGTCGTTCAGGTGCGCACGCGCCTTGTTGGCAATGGCATCCACCGTATCAAGCGTGTTTTGCAAAGTGCTGCCGGGCGGCATTTCCACATTGATGTAAAAGGTGCGCATGGGGTCGAAGGCAAAAAATTCGACGCGCACCATACCACTGCCAATGGCGCTTGCTGCCGCCAGAAACAGCACCAGTACAACGGCCAGAGAACGTTTGGGCTTGCGTAATACCCGCACCAGCAGTTTGCCGTACTTGAGGCGCAGTTTGTGCAGGAAGCGTGTACGCCAGCGTTGCAGTTTACCTGGTGATGACATGTCAAGGCGGCTCATGGAAATATGCACGGGCAACATCCAGTATGCTTGAATCAGGCTGATGAGCAGTGCCACAGATACCACAAAGGGCACGGTGAACATGAATTTTCCGACGATGCCCGGCATCAACATTAACGGCAGAAAGGCTGCCATGGTGGTGGCCACTGAGGCGGTTACCGGGGTAAAGACTTCTTTCAGGGCATCAATGGCCGCCTGCATACTTTGTGCGCCGCGTTGAATGCGATAATAAATAGCTTCCACCACTACTACCGCATCGTCTACCAGCATACCCAGCACAATGACGACACCGAGCAGGATATTCTGGTTCAGCGTTTGCCCGGTGGCACTGAGTAACCAAAAGGTACCGGCCAGGGTGAAAGGAATACCGATGCCGATAAAAAAGGCGATATGTGCGCCAAGGAATATCCAGGTGATTAATGCCACCAGCAGCAGGCCGAGCAAGGCATTGCCCTGCATAATGCTGATGGCTTCACGGGTGCTTTCAGTCTGGTCATCCAGTAGCGTGAGTTTTAAACCCGTTGCGGCCAGTACGGTGTTTTTTTGCTCAAGGTACTGGTTGATCTGTGCAACCAGATCAAGAATATTGGCCGTGGCCTGTTTGGTTACCGCAAAAGTGACGCCGGGCTGATTGTTATAGCGTGACAACTTGTTGAATTTGTCGTGGCCCCAGCTGACCTCTGCCACGTCACCGATAATAATGTTTTGTTCAGTACCGGTAATGGGCAGGTTCGAGAGATAACCGGGGTCAGCATCAGTGCCGACGACACGCACGACCCATGATTGTTGGCCGATCTGCATATCACCTGCGACCACGTCACGAAAATAACGGCGCACGGTGTTGGCAAGTTGTGTGGGAGAAATGCCCCTTTCGCGCAAGGCAGACGGGTCAAAGGCGACTTTTAGTTCGGGGTCGGTCAATCCGGCTTCAATGACACTGTTGACACCGTTAATACGCTCCAGATCCTTGCGCACATTAAACGCGGTTTTGCGCAATAGCTCATCGTTGGCTTCGCCCGTGAGAATGAGCGTGGCGGTGGGGAAGTTATTGGACGTGGTGATTTCCAGTATCACCGGGTCTACAGCCTCATCCGGTAATTCGGCATTGGCTTTGTTTTGAATCTCACGGCGCAAATCATTAATGCGTTTGTCGAACAGGCGCTCGCTGATGTCTTCAAAGCGCACCAGAATATCGGCAATGCCCTCCCGGCTGGTACTGGAAACAAATTTGATGTCCTGTACCTTGCGAATGGCATCTTCCAGCGGATCGGTGATCAGTTTTTCCACGTCCTCTGTTGAGGCACCGGGCAACACAGTGATAATACTGATCCAGTTGAAATTAACCTCCGGGTCTTGTGCGCGAGGTAACTGAATGTAGCTGAACGTGCCAATCAATAACACCACCATAAATGTGGTATTGGCTAATACATGATTACTCAGAAAGGATTTAAGCCACATTTTATTGATTTTCCTGCTTGTCTTTAAAGTCTTTAATCTCTTGGGACTCAGCGTTCCCTGCAACTTGTTGAGATATACCGGTAGCGATTAAGGTTTCGGTATTCAGTGTGTGTCATATTCATTTTATGGCACCAAAAGCAGGCGCTTCAGGCGAGACGAAATGACGGATAATAGCCGGTCTGATGCAATGAATTTCAACACAGCCATGGAATGAAAAGGGCGCACACTGAATACCAAAATCTCAATCGCTACGAGTATGTCGTCATCTCTGTATGTTTTTAGCCAGAGTGATGTGTTAAATCCGGAAGGTAAATCAAAAACGCTGAAAATGATAGCTTGTGTGTTTGGATAAAACTACAAGAGATGTTTGTAAAAATGACTGAGGTAATGTTTATCAAGACAAAAACAGGTGAAAAAATGCAGTTTACACGCGCAATCCATACGTAGTAAGGAACGTGCACGTCCCTAACCTGTTGATGAACATCCTGTTTTATGGATATGGAGAGTTTGTTTGCCGAGTGAGTCACTATGGTCTGTATAGCAGGTTGCTTTCTGCGCCCGGCCGCGCTGGTCGCTCTCGCACGTCCCTGAGGCGCCTGATTTTGGTAGCGTCAGGCACAAAATTCAATGCATTCTACAGGCTGTTCAACCGGGAATTCCAGGGTTATGTGAATATTCACAAACCTGAAAAAATAACTTCCCTGCCAGTAATGTTTTGGGGTTCAATTCCTTGCAGCTTGCTGCGGGGGGTAATCAGTATCGGAAAATATTTTCCGGGGGTATAGTCAGCATATTAAAGAGAGTGATAGTTTGGAGATAAAGCTGAAAGAATTGAACGTTCCACATTCCGGCGTTTTCAGTTTTGTCAATTAGTTTAATATTTAAACCAGAGGTTTACGATATGAATAAAATAACGGCTTCCGTAGGTCGTAACGGTAAAAATCATTCGGTAGATGTTGTTCTCGTTCAAGAGCTTTTAAATGCCCAAAAAATTCCGGGAGAAGTAATATCGCTTGACGTTGACGGGAAGGTGGGTCGTAAAACAATATCGGGAATTGAGACCTTTCAGAAAAAAATATTGAACATGGTTCATCCTGATGGCCACATAGAACCAGATGGAAAAACCTTTAAAAAACTGGTGAGCAGCCCAAAACCCGTCAACATTTTTAATTTTGGTGTGCAAGGTATAGACCTGTTAAAAGACATAGAAAAATTGGCTACTACACCTTATGATGATCAAACCGGAAAAGATATAACTACATGGGTAGAAGGAGCCACCATTGGGTATGGACACCTTATTTCTAATGCTGAATGGCTGAAATACAAAGATGGCATTACTCAGGATCAGGCGCTTGATTTGTTTAATGCCGACCTGGAGCCATACGTCAATACGATCAGAATAAAAGTTACCGCCAGTATTACGCAAAATGAATTTGATGCGATGGTGATTCTTGCCTTTAATATTGGTCGGCGAGGTTTTGCCAATTCATCCGTTTTAAAGTTGGTCAATAACCGCAATGCCATAACCGATTACCCGGATCTGGAGGCAGCCTGGAAGGCCTGGAATAAATCACAGGGTGTTGTCAACAGAGGTTTAATCAACAGAAGGCAGGCTGAGTGGAATATATACAGCGAAGGAATCTATCAAGGATGGTAGAGGCTGATGAAAAGAATGTTCAGGCATGGATAAAGGGGGCATTACTGATTTTTTCCAGTCTGCTAACAAGTTTTGTTTTTGCGATTGATAACCCGGACTCACCTGATTTTATCGGTGAGTTTGAGGTGCGAGAGCAGGTTTTTTTAAAGGCAATTAATAATCCGCATAATGGATCAAAAGATTATTTAACAGCCTATGATGATTACCTGAAATTTTTGGATGATGAGCTGAACAGAGCTTATTATCTTGTTAAATCCAGATTACCCATAAAACGACAACAGGAATTAAAAAGCTCACAGCGCAGCTGGATAAAGTTCCGCGATGAGGAGTTTAAACTGATCACAAACACCTGGGTTCGTCGGGATTTTGGCAGTTCCGCCGGGATATCACGGGGTAGCTACCGTAGCACTATTGTAAGAAATCGAGTGCTGCAATTATTGAGCTACGTGAAAAGCTATTAGTTTTTTTGTCTCTTTTTTGTGTACCCTTGCTGGTTAAGGGACGTGCACGTAATGCACGTAATAACATCCCGATCTGGCGCTCATATTTAGTCTGTATTCGCCTAAAGCGCCTACTGTTGGTGTTCGTTCTGATTGAACAAAAGTACAGGAATAGTCATTCTATTCCGAGATTTTGTGATTGAAGAACGGGCAAAGACGGGCTGAAGATGAGATGCAAGATCGGGATGTTATTGCGTGCACGTCTAAGGAATGGAGATTCCCCGTCAGCTTGCTGCGGGGTCGTTTATTTTCCACTCCCAAAGCATTCTGTTGATCCATAAGGAACGTGCACGTTCCTTGTCAGGGTTTATGATTCTTTCGTAGCAGTAATTTCAGCTCATTGATATCCTGTTTCAAACCCCTGATTTCTTCGCTTAGCTGCTGGTGTTCGGTTTGTACCACTTCTTCGATAGCCTCTTTATCCTGTTTGGTTTTTCTGGCCTGCACACTCTGCATTGCATCAACGATGATGGCGATAAACAGATTCAGCATAGTGAAGGTGGCGATTAAAATAAAGGGAATAAAAAATGCCCACGCATAGGCGTGAGTTTCCATCACCGGTCTGACAATACCCATTGACCAGCTCTCCAGAGTCATCACCTGAAACAGGGTATACATGGAACCCCCCAATGAGCCAAACCATTCAGGGTGATCGCTACCAAACAGTTCTGTCGCCATTACCGAAAACACATAAAAAATAATGGACAACAAACCTGCCACTGATGCGATGCCGGGAATCGCCCCCAACAGCGCCTCGGCAACCACACGCAGTTGTGGAATGAGCGAAATAAGGCGCAGTACACGCAGGATGCGCAACACACGCAGCACTTCAAGTGGCCCACTGGTGGGAACCAGGGCGATGGCCACAATCAGGAAATCAAATACATTCCACGCGCTGCTGAAAAACCGCCCTCTGAAGGCGAAGAGTTTCGTGGCAATTTCAAGGACGAACACCACCAGCACCGCGTTATCAAAAAGATTCAACCAATAGCCATATTCTGCCTCAAGCGTATCGGAAGTTGCCATCCCCAGGCTAATCGCATTTAACACAATCAGACCAATAATCAGATGTTGAACCGGTTTTGATTCAATCCATATGCCAGCGCGGGTGCGTAAAGATGTTTCAGATTTCATAGTGGCCTTGTTATCACAGAATTTTCACAATTATTTCAGGGCTGCCAAATATATATACCCATAGCGTTTGGGGTTTCATGCACGTTCCTTATTTTATAAAACTCAACAACAGAAAGCAGTGTAGGCACGTAGTTTGTGCCCACGCGTTGATTTCGCATCCGCGTGGGCAAAAAAGCATGCCCACCCTACGGTAAAAGGTTTTTCACCCTGAGACACCCTCAGGAACGGAAATTAAATAACTCATACAATTAGCATCTCTGCTTCAGCCCGTCTTCACCGGTTCTTCAATCACAAAAGCTCGAAATAGAGCAACTATTTCTGCACTTTTGCTCAATCAGAACGAACGAATACGGACCAAATCAGAGCGCCACTTGTATAAGTTATTTAATTTTCATTCCTTACCTAAAAACAATGAGTATTTAACGCAGAGATGGCAAAGAAAAAGAGTACATTTTGCGTTCTCTGCGTCTTTGCGACCTTTGCGTTTATAACACGTCATTTTATCAGCGCCACTATTCAGCACCACTATAATATAGCCCTTTGATGTATTATGAGGTGCTTGTCCGGATGTTTAAACTCCTGGGTTCCGGCTAAAAGCATGCCGGAATGAGTGTGTTTTCAGTAAAAAGCGCTAATAGAATGATTTAGTGCTTAATTCACATTGAATTTAACTTCCAATCAATATTGATCAGCACTTTTTTGGATGTCCTGGTTAATACTGGTTAATATCAACAAATCAGCATGTTTGCCAAATATTTTACGAGCGTACCATTCGGTTTTAATCAATAAATCCTCGATTCCATCATGGGTAAAATCACCTTGGGCAAGCAGAGTGACATAAATCTCATCTTCGCTATTGATTATTTTTGCATTGCTATTCTTTTCAAGTGAAATTTTTGTTTTGGCCATATAGTTGCCAAGAGTTTTGTTGCTGAGCTGGTTTGGTTTGTCATGCTGTAATAGTGGTTTAACAATGGCGGGTAGTTCAGAATAAAATGATATGCCCGGTTTTATTGTTGCGCCCTCAGTTGCCTGGTATTTATAGCCAGTGAGCATGATATCAGTTTTGTTTTTGCCGGTTTCAAAGCCGGGAAATACCGACATATTCAAAGTGCTTTTTATCGGGTTATTCGTGTCGGCACAGGCTGGTGAGTTGGCAATCAGGAACAGGTAGATAGCTATTAAAAGGTGTTGTTTTTTCATGTAATGCTCCAGGCTATTTTTCACAGAACATTCATATAACCGCAATGAAAGGTTCATGTTATATCCCCAAAATCGGTTGCGTCACTACAACTGAGAGAGAAATTAACAATGACTTTTTTTATCAGAGAATGGCCGAATAAAACGGCAACGTTAATGGCGGATAATGGCACGGTGTTGTGGACGTTTACCAGTGTTGAGGAGGCGCAGCAGGTGTGTCGGGACTGGTATCTTGTGCAGATTCAGGGAAACGAGTCGGCCGATTACGTGGATTGTCGTGATCCGATGGTACGGGCTGCATGATGAGTTGAACCGGATGATATCTATGGTACGGCTACATCGGTATTGGTTCGGGAAATCGTATCACCATCCCGCAAGCGGTAACGGCCTTTGGTGATGATGAGGGTGCCTGGTTCCAGTTTGCTGATGACGGGCTGGCCAGTTTTGGCCCGGGGCAGTTCTATAAAATGGGCCTTGTTGTCTGCCTGAACAAATACGCCGAGTTTGCCGTCTCGCTGGCTGATGAGGTCTGCTGGCAGACTGGCTTGTTGCGGTGACCAGACCAGTTGACCGGTGGCACCAGGCAGGGGGTTTTTATCCGTGAAACGCAGGCGGGCTTCCCGAGTGCGGGCCCGGGTGTCCAGTACCGGGGTAATGGTACGCAATGTGAGTGCATAACGCTGTCCCGCACTGACAAATTCTATAGCGTTGCTGACAGTGCTGGTATTTTCTGCTGCGAATGAATGTTCCAGGTCACGGGTTTGCTGAGGGCTTAATTTGGCCGCCAGTTCAAGGTTGTCGGTGTCGATGATGCGCAGCAGGGCGGTGCCGGGGCTGGCAAGTTCGCCTGTCTGGGCAAGACGTTCGACAATGACGGCATTAAATGGTGCACGGATTTGTGTTTTATCGATTTGTCGCTGGGCTTGCGCTCTGGCAGCTTGCTGCCCTTGTTCTTCGGCCAGAAGGGCGTCGCGGTCGGTTTCCCGTTGTTTGAGCAATTGTTCGGAAACGGCCTGTTTTTTTGATAGTGAGCGGGCTCGTTTGAGCTCGTATTCTGCCAGTTCCAGTTTTGCTTTTAATGCCGTTAGAGCGGCTTTTTCGCGTGTCAGCGTCAGTTTAAAATCCTCTTGCTCGAGACGTAGCAACAATGTGCCTTGTTTTACACGCTCGCCCACGCGCACGGGAATGTCGAGAATACGGGCGCTGATCTCGGCACTGATACGACTGTGGTTGTCACTGACCACGGTGGCGGGAGCACGGCGTTGTGGGTAAATGGCCAATGTGGAGAAGGGCTTGCTGACTACCGGGACGGGATCGGCCAGCACCGGGTGGCCGACGAGCGCGACGCCCAGTATCAGAGTCAGCTGTACCGGCATCCATGTCGATGCCGGTTTTTTTCGTGCCAGGACAGGCATTACAGAGTGGTGAACACTTTTTCTGCCGCGTCCAGCGTGGCAGTGATTTCGGCTTCACCATGGGCGGCGGAGACAAATCCGGTTTCGTAGGCAGACGGTGCCAGATACACGCCTTCGTCCAGCATGCCGTGGAAAAACTTCTGGAAGCGCTCGATATCGCAGGCGGAAACCTGCGCGAAGTTGGTGACGGTTTCTTCTTCGGTAAAAAAGAAACCGAACATGCCGCCGACCTGGTTGGTGGTCAGCGGGATACCGGCGGTTTTGGCACGTGCTTTCAGTCCTTCACAGAGTTGGGTCGCAGCGTTGCTGAGTCCGTCGTGAAAACCGGGTGCGGAAATCAGTTCCAGGGTTTTGAGTCCGGCGGCCATGGATACGGGGTTGCCGGATAAAGTACCGGCCTGATACACCGGACCCAGTGGTGCAATGTGTTCCATGATGGCACGCTTGCCACCGAAAGCGCCCACTGGCAGGCCGCCGCCGATGACCTTGCCCAGTGTGGTGAGATCAGGTGTGATGCCGTAGTGCTGTTGTGCGCCGCCCAGGGAGACACGGAAGCCGGTCATCACCTCGTCAAGAATCAGCACACTGCCGTATTCGTCACAGATTTCACGCAGACCTTCGAGGAAGCCGGGCGCGGGCGGGATGCAGTTCATGTTGCCTGCCACCGGCTCGACGATGATACAGGCCACGTCTTTACCCACTTCGGCGAAAGCCGTTTTTACCGAATCGATGTCATTGTAGGTAAGAGTAATGGTCTCCGAAGCCAGTGCTGCGGGCACACCCGGTGAGGTGGGTACGCCAAGCGTTAGTGCTCCGGAGCCTGCTTTCACCAGCAGCGAGTCGGCATGGCCGTGATAGCAGCCTTCAAACTTGACGATTTTGTCGCGGCCGGTAAAACCGCGCGCCAGACGAATCGCGCTCATGGTGGCTTCGGTGCCAGAGCTGACCATGCGCACCATGTCCATGGAAGGCACCAGCTCGCAAACCCGGTCGGCCATGACGGTTTCGATGGCCGTCGGCGCACCAAAACCCAGGCCATTGGCCACTATGTCCTGTACGGCTTTGATGACTTCGGGATGAGAATGGCCAACAATCATTGGCCCCCAGGAGCCCACATAGTCTACGTAGCGTTTGTCGTCTTCATCGATGATGTAAGCACCTTCACTGGATTTGAAAAACACCGGGTCGCCGCCCACACCACGAAAGGCACGTACGGGCGAATTAACGCCGCCGGGGATGTGGGTTTGGGCTGCAACGAAGAGGTCGTGGGAACGTGTCATGAGGTTACCTGTGTTATTTTTGGGCCGACTTTACAATGGAATCTGTTCAAACGGGTTGATATTCTGGCGGGTTTCGAGGGAACTGGCAACTGGCAGGATGATTGTTGCCGGGTTGGCTCAGATGCTTGCCCAGAGGGATGCGCACGAAATTAATGGTTTATTTTCCGTGTGTTGAATTGATACCACAGTTATTATGTGCACGTCCCTGAGGTTGACCTTCTGTGTCTATTCATCAGGCACAATAGTCTGTGCCTTGTTCACTGAAAACACTTCCTGGCACAGGGAAGGAAAGAAAGGTAAAACGTCCTGACCGACTTCTTCGAGTACATCTTCAGCGGGCCTTGTTCCATATTTAAGATTTAAAACGACATGATTTACACCCGCCTCACGAGATGCGCCGAGGAATTCAATCAAATGATTACGACCTGATCTAAATCCAAGATGTATGGGTACCGGTGGTGTGTTCGGGTCTTCGGTCAGATCAATATACAAAGACTGGGAAAAAGGTTTAAAGCCACCCGGAGCATCTTGTGTCAGCTGACGCCACTTGCTAACCATGTCTTTTTGGTATTCAAGATTTCGCGGGTAAGTGATCCAGCCGTCACCATTTTCCGCGATCCATTCAAGGCTCTGCTGGCTGTGCCCTGTAATCAGTACGGGGATGTGTTCACGATAAGGTTTGGGAAGTAGATCAACACCCTTTAAATCGCCCAGAGGAGAATCAATGGTCGGGAATGAATTATCAAGGATTTCCCTGAAGTAGCGCAGGGTTTCGCGGAAGCGCTCTCCGCGAGTAGCAAAATCAATGTCGAATGAAGGGTATTCGACAGGCCTGTCGCCAGAGGCGATTCCTAAAACCAGACGTCCCCCGGACAGGGTATCGATTGACGCCGCCGCTTTGGCAAGATGGATGGGATGGCTTAATGGAAAAACGATGCTGCCGGTTGCCAGTGCGATGCTGGAAGTTTGTGCAGCAATATAACCCAGGTATACCCAGGGATCATAAATCTGCCCGACGTCCCCAAAGTTTGGGTCGTGCAAGGGAACATCCCGGAACCATAATGCGGCAAACCCCAGCGCCTCAGCCCGTTTTGCCAGTGCGACCTGGTTTTCCATCTTCGGAATACTGCCAGAATAACTTTCGATGGCGAAGAAAATACCGACGGTTAACTGGTCTGGTGCAAACATTCTTTCATATCCCGAGTCAGGAGCTGAAACATTCATCAATTTTTTCCTTTTTAATATTCATATATCCGTAGCGATTGAGATGTCACGTGTGCGTCATATTATGATACCAGGTTATTCAATTTCCATTCCTGACAGTCACCAGGCACTCCACTTCATCCATGCCATTCCCGCAAAAAATAACACCGTGGCACTGAGTGAAATATGACTGAACCAGTTATTGCTATATTGTCCCAACCGTGCGCGACTGCCATTCATAATCAATAGCGCAACAGCCAATAAAGGCAAAAATGCAGCACCGACAATACCGTAAAATTGCTGAACTTGTTTAAAATCCATCATCAGCCCGAGCATGGGGACAATTGCCAGGGCAAATAAATAACCACGATAAGGCCAGCCACGGGTATCGACAGTGGTTGCTCCAGTCTGCCGGTTAATGAACAGTCGATAAATGTCGGCAAACAAATAAGGTACCGCTTGCCATACACCAAACAAACTGCTGAACACCGCGCCAAAGGCTCCGATCAGGAATAACCAGCGTCCGGTTTCACCCAGTGATTGTTCCAGGGTATTGGCCAGTGTAACCATTAACCCGGCACCTTTACCGCTTAAATCCAGTTGGCTGCCGATAATCACCATGGCAATGCCAAACACTGCTGTCAGTAAATAACCGGTTGCCAAATCGATGCGACAGGTGCGGATATGTTCAACAGAGTCACGATTTTTTTCCCGTATCCAGTAACCGTAACAAAGGATTGTCAGCGTGCCACCCACACCACCAATCAGTGCAACAGTCCACGCAATACCCTTGCCGTCCGCATCAGGAATACCGGGCACAACAAGTCCCTGTATCACCCCGTCAATTCCCGGCCATAACAGGGCAGCGGTGACCAGTACGACAGCAAACATAACAGCGATGCTGAACGCCATAATTTTTTCAAATAATTTGAAACCGCCCAGCAAGACCAGTCCCAGTCCCACCAGGCTGCTAACGATACCGAATACGACTTTGGCTTGAGCGCCATCCTCAAACAGGGGAAACAAGGCATGCAACGTTACGCCGCATGCGCTCATTAACGCTGAGCCGACAAAGAATGACCAGAGCAACAAATAAGGTAGAAACAGCCAGGCAAAAATGGGCCCAAGGCGCTGCGCCAGCCCTTCTAACAGAGATTGTCCGGTGACAAGTTGCCAGCGTGCCAATCCTTCTGTGAGTACGAGCTTGAAAACAGAACCGACCACAACAGCCCATAAAATGGCCAGACCCAATTGACTTCCCGCAAAACTGGCAGTTGCCAAATCACCGGCCCCGACACCGGTGGCAGCAATGAGGATTCCAGGCAAGATGATCGCGAACAGGGTGGGCTGGTTATTTTTTATTATTGTTTTCGACATTTTTTACTTCCTGACGGAAAAATGAATCGTTGTCACTTTAGAAAGGCCGGGGGTATGTTATTGGTGTTTTATAATTTTCGGATATTGTGCATCGGAAAAGACAGACCCGGGAATGAAAATTAAATAACTCATACAGTTGGTACCCTTGCCTCAGGACGTCTTCACCTGTTATTCAGTCACAAAATATTTAAACAGCCAGAATTCCATCTGTATTGAGTTATTTGATTTCCATTCATAGTTTATATCATGCGCTCCAGTTATATTGATAATTGCTCTTGCTTAATCTTTCCAATAAATCCATAACCCTTTTTACATTCGTAATATTCATAAAGCCAAATTCTTTTATTGCAGTTGTACGCCAAAATTTTTCCTGGCGGAATTCTGTCTTGAAAATTATATCTCCTGATCCATCAGCATTTTTTCGCCATTTGAAATTTTTTATTTGATCAGGATAATATGAAATAAATTCTATTTTTTCAGTATTATTTAATGAAATGGCCCTTGCATTGGTAATTATGTATATACTATTTGTTTTTTGAGTGGACTTGAATAATATTAAAAATAAGGCAGCCAGGAATATAGCGAATCCTGCGGGCAAAAAAAACATAAGAAAAATAGTTATAAATAAAAAATGCCACAGGTTCTTGATGCTGAATATCGGTTTTTTGTATGATGAAGAAAATTTCCCTACCCATACTATAACCTCGTCATCTTCCAGCTTGTTTCTTATCCAAAGGTAATTTGTTTTCGATATTTTAAGCATGAAATCCCTTCCTGGTTAAGTATCTCTGAATAATGCTGATTCAGCCGTTCCCGTCTCCTCCTCCTTCCTCTCCCCCTCCCCCTATATCTCCCTCTACCGCTATCCATGCCTCTGATGTTACCCATGCTCCTGTCGCCAGGCCTAAAAGCAGCAGGGATGATTTTGCAATGGCATTATTGATGGTTTTTGTTGTATCTTCATAACTGTCGGATGTTTCAATGCGAACAATATTAGGCATGTTTTTTTTGTCCCATCCAGTTTTTTTTCCAAGAGAGTGAATGAGCTCTTCCCCCTCTCCATTGATAAGTATAATCGTTTCTATTTTTCTTTTCTCTTCAAACAAGAGAAAACCTTCTTCAACCGTAATGCAGCTGGATGCTGACAATGCATTTTTGGGGTCTTCATTATAATGTTGAGCCAGTTGTTTATCGCTGGTAATAATTATCCGGCATGGGTATATTTCATTCATGGTCTACTCCTTTCCTGTTTAGCAGCCATTTATTGAGTGTAATGAATCCGTAAATAAGTAATTGTGGCTCATTATCAGCATAAGTATCAATTTTTCCGAGTATTTTCTCATTAAAATAACCGGATGATTTTAATTCCGTAACATCAAAGTAGTTCGCTGGCATCTTTTCCATAAAATTTCTAAGTGGAATAATAGTACCTGATTTTTTACGTTTTATGATACTTTCCGGTATTTTATTCCTGAATAACCGGGTCAATACCAGCTTTCCATCGGGATAGATGTATCTCTTTTCATCCTTGAGATGAAATGCAGACTGATACACGCTCAAATTTGTCAGTGGGTGATGTATTGATATTCCATAGCGCTTTCCCGGATAATAGGATTGCGGGAAAATCATACCGCCTTGTTTTTCAATGGTATTGAGATAAAATAATTTCCGAAGAAGGTCGCCAGGGTAAAATTCAAATTTTTTGTTCAGATATTCAACGACATAATCTGCCAATTCGTTACCATGAATAAATATATCATCCAGCCGGTTAAAAAAGCGGCGATGCGCATAAGCATAAAGCCATCCCAGCGCCAATCGAGGGTGTTGGCTATGCGCAAATAAAACATTGGTATTTTTTACACCGCCAAAAACGGGATCTCCACCTTCACCGGTAATTGCTGTATTGAGTGTTGCTTGTGCCAGGGCATATTTGGCAATAACACAGGTATCAATGACCGGGCCGTTATGTCCGCTGGTAAATTGTTTGTGCAGATGTATAAAATTACTGGATGAGAGTTGTGCATATCGTAATGGTGATTGACAATGCCGGGCTATTTCTTTGGCGTATTGAATCTCTCCATCACCAAATTTGTTTAACGCATCCTCATCATAACCCAGTGTTAATATGTCAGAGGATCTGCCATTATGACTAAAGCAATAAGCCATGGCAGATGAATCAATGCCTCCCGAACACCACACATCAAAACGTTGATGGTCATTTGCCAGTTTTGTTGCTTCTTCAAAAAGATATTCTCCAACATCGTTGATGTGGCAATTATCTGTTTCTTCTATTGGAACAAACACGTTTTCTTCGGTGATGCTGTTGTTAGAACAGTGATAAAGTGTAATGTTTTTACATGATTTAACCTCATTAAATGCAGTCATATCTTGCGGTATATAACCGAATGAGAAATACAGTGCCAGCGCCTCCTCAGACAAGGTCAAGTTGATATCATTCTTTCTACTCCACCAGTCAATATGTAAGATGTCATCTGTCAAGAATAATTTGTTGTCAGTATGCATGAATAACAAAGGGTATTGTCCGAGATAATCCCTCCCAAAGGTGATTTTTTGTTTATTGATATTGATTTCAATGGCAATACCGCGCTCATTCCGGATTAAATCACGAGCTGACTGTAAATGTTCAAATCCGGGAGATACGTATAAAATATTACCGAATAATTTTTTTTCAATAAACCCGTGGTGCTGTACATTAAAAGAATCAAGTTCAATTTCAAGCCACATTTGTTGCTACCTCCTTGTTGCCTCTATCTGTTTATTTTGTTGTATCAGGAACGTAACGAACATTGAGTTGGCATTAATAATTTCGACAAAACCAAACCCTGTTTTTTTGAGAGTATCCAGATACCAGGGTAAGGATCGTGATGTTAATACATTTTTCAACTGGCTGGATTTTCTTTTTATTTCATCATCAGTCATTCCATTGTTACGTTTAAAATCGTCGTACAGTGAATGAGACAATGAAGATGAAGACAGCTTTTCTGTCAATACAAAAATACCATTTTGGCTTAACGAATGTTTTATTGTCTGTAAATAATTTTCTCGCTGATCAATAAAGTGCAATACCCAGTTGGCAATAATCACATCAAATGGGCCGTGTTCTGCCGGGAATGCCCCGGAGCATAGCAGTGTTGCCTTGCTAAATGACTGATCAAGCATTTCCCTTGAATTGTCTACGCCAAAGAGGTTTCGGTATCCTTCGTTGTGAAAACGTTCCAGTGTTGCTCCTGTCGCACTGCCAATATCAATAATTTTAGGGTTTTTGAACCTGCATTTATTAACTGCTTTTACTGTTTTATTAATGACACGTTGATAGTCCGGGATTTCCCGGTTGGCGATAGTTGAGAAATTTTTTGCAACCTCTTCATCAAATTTCCAGGAGCCGGTTTCATTTTCGAATTGTTGTAATATTTTGTTTCGTTCACAAGTGCGTTTTTTACTAACGGGATCATTTTCCCATGAACGCCTGAATCCTTTTTTATCAGGAAGGCTTTGCTCAAGAGTATTCGGTTTTCTTGAGTTTTTTTTCACATAACGAACAGCAAGCCTTAAGGGTATTTTTGACCCGGATATATTTTTATCCGAATAATTTAACATGTGTTTATTTTCCGGAAAAGTGAGAGTCGGCTCATTTTTTCCAAAGCCATTCAGGCTAAACATGAGATCCAGTGCTCGAAGTGACGATGTGGCACATATGCCGAGTAAAGATTCATTTCCATCGGAAAGGTTAACTTCCTGCCTGTATGTATATTCCGTTATTAACGCAGAAGGTGCTAATTTCCCTTCACGTATACTTTGCGGGTATGTTGTTTCAATGACAACAGATTCTTTGGCGATCCGACACATTTTATCAATAATATTGTGGGGGTCAACAAACAGATAGATAACACCGGCCATTAAAATGACATCATATGAATTATCATTTTTTTCATGGATAAAACTTCGGATATCTTGCTGATAAATACGGGCGCGGTCTTTCCATGAAGTTAACAGTTTCTGTGATTTTATCGCATAGTCTTCTTGTATTTCGACACCTGTATAAGATGATGCACCATGAAACAGCGCCCATTGGCCGGCAGCCCCCAGGCAAGATCCAAGATCCAGGATGTTTTTACCCCGGATCAGCCATTGGGGTAACAGCACATGCAGCTTGTCTTCCAGCATATTTTTTGAGACAGGGTTAAAGCCTCTGTTTTGTCTGTTATCCAACAGATAAAATTCCGGGCAATCATTAAAAACACAATTGTCCCTGTTTTTATGATTATTGGTAATAGTCATAAATATACTCCCGGTTTTGATTTGATATTGTGCAAATGAAACATCTCAGTCTGTTAAATATGTTCCATGGAACATTGGATGATTATTTTCAAGTGCACCAACAGAGCTGAATATATGTAATGGCAAGGCAATCAGGTGATCGCCGTCAGTTTCAAAGTGATGCGGACACATTTTTTGCAGAATGATTGATTTTCCAGGGTATAATTTTTCAGTTATGCAGTTTTCCCCCATTCCGACAACACAACGACCTGTTCCGGAGAGTATGTAAACTACCCTGACCGTTGAATGAATATGGTGTGCTTGCTCTGATGAATAAGGGGGGATACCCAACAGTTGTAATGTTGGATCTCCCGGCCTTTCGGGTGAAAATATTTGTTTTGTTGAGCAGCCATTAACATAAGGCAGGACAGTTTTTTTTGTTATCGTCGATGATTTTTCTTCTGGCATATATCCACGAATAATGGTTGCGATATGATGACTTGTTATGCTGGCAAGACCGCATTTTATATATGCAGTTGTTTTATCCTCTGACAAATAAAAAATTGAATCACCTTTTTCTACCGTAATATTATTATTTCCAATGAATGTCTTGAAAAAATATAAATCGTCGGGGCGAGACTCCACTATTATGCTTGTTTCTGGATCAAAATAGTCAACACCATAAAGATGGTGATCTTGTTCATCTTTGGTAAGTTTATTCTCATTCATTAGAATACTTTCTCCTTGATATGATTTACTTTCGGGGTCAGTGAAAAACATGCCATATGATATGTGGCATGTTTTTCCATTTTATCTCGTAATGATCAACCACAAATAGGTAAGGCTAAACAGTATCATAACCAGGATTCCCAAACGGCTCCACAAGGTCATCAATCTGTCGGGCCTGTCAGTTTCTTTAATCGTATTGCCACACATAACCCTGAAATTGATATAGGCAATAATGGGCGCGGAAATAAAAGAAACAACAGTGGCAATAGTCACAATCAGACCCATGGCACCCGACACGTTTTTGATGATCAGAAATATGCCTGTGGTGCCGATCACCGCA
Organism: Gammaproteobacteria bacterium; assembly: GCA_013151355.1. GTDB lineage: Bacteria > Pseudomonadota > Gammaproteobacteria > SZUA-152 > SZUA-152 > SZUA-152. The sequence continues at coordinate 13,342 of JAADIL010000018.1, read as the reverse complement.
GCAAGCAATATTGTGCGGTAAACTGTTTTTGATGTGGCTCTCGGGAATTCGTGGTTTCCTTTGCTTTTCCAGATGCAATAACTTTCTTGCAGCGTTCGGGGATAAGCATCCAGGCACGTCAGCGTGGTACTGAACATCGTGGCCAGGGCGGCTATGCCGATCAATGGATACGCCCAGCTGCCCAATGAATCCGTATACATATTAATAAGCTGGCCCGCAAAAACGGCCCCGATTGCGGATGGTGGTTCATCGCTGCCAAACATGACCAGTGCGCCCAATGATAAAAAGGCCATGGCCAAAAGGGCAGTACCAAAAAAACCCACCCGGAAATCCAGCATTGCTTTCCGAAGAGATGCACGGGTTCTATTGTTTCGGTTAGCTTCTTCAGACCAGACCGAATGCCAGACACTAACGTCCATGGGGGCAGGCATCCAGCCAAGAAAAGCAGCCAGGAAAATAATGTCTGCGTATTCATAAAGGCTGAAGATCGGTGACGCATCAGGGTGAATGCCACCGGGGGCCATTAACAAAACCGTGGTGAGTGCGGTGATGGTAGTCAGTGTCAAAATAATGATCACCACTTTCATCACCTTGTCCAGCACACTGTATTGCCCAATGTACAAAATAATTGCTGCGGCAAGGAGAACCATAATCGCAGGAAGGTGAGGCATATATTCTGCGGGTATCTGGAGGCCAAAAAAATGAATGACGATTGAGCTGGTAACAATGGTTACTGCGGCCTGAATCAGACACATGGACAATACCGTCATGACAACATAAATTGCTAACGCCCATTTTCCGAGATCGTAATATCCATGCAAAATATTACGCCCGGTCAGGGCTGTATATTGGGGACCAAATTTATAGAAGGGATATTTGATGAGATGGATCAGAGGGATCAACAGAAGAAAAATATACTGATAGCTTGCCCCTGCCTTGGTGGACATGACCAGATGAGATACACCAACCGCAGCACCGGCATAAAGCAATCCAGGGCCCAGGGTGGACAAGGTTTTTGTCAGACGAGTAATCATATGGCCTCCTGCTTATAAATAGAATTTCCCGCTAAAATTTCAGTCGGGTTATATAGAGGTTATCTGGAAGAGCAGGAAGTCACAGCCACTATTTGGCAAATGGTGGTGTATTGGGGTGAATGGTTGTTATTTGGGGGTGAGCGGGATTGGATGGCAATACTTTATGGTTTTTGTGGGTATGCATAACCGGGTGTGGGTTCCCACGGAGGGCCGTGGGAACCGGAAGAAATCAGAAAAATCGCAGCGAGCATAAAGCAATCCTGGCCCTGGGGTGAATAAGGTTTTTGTCAATTCTGAAAGATGGTATTGAGTATTGATGAGTTGTTATCCACAAAAATAGTGCTGCCAGTATTGGCGCCTTTTGCACTGTATTTTCAATGTTTTCGTATATATGAAGAACAGAAGAAATTTTGATCAGGCCAGGTGAAAGTGGATTTTTTATTACAAAATATGTGATTTTTTCCACAAAAAAATTGTAAATATTTTTGATTTCCATTGAGTTAATTTTTTTATATCTTTCTTTATAAGAAACGATAGCTAACCCGACCAGAAATAAAAGTATAGTGCCAGGTTCAGGAACTGAAACAGGACGAAGCCTGATATTTTCTGGCAATATACTGGAAATATTTCCTTGTATAAGATCTTTTTCATTCAAAGCCCAAAAAGAAAACGATAGACCATTTCCCCATACACCGGATAAATTACCATTTGAATAGTTAAATTCTGTTCCAAATATATTTACTTCAGAGCGATCATTGACTAACAGCCAGCTGAGATCTTCAACGCCTGTTATGTTAGTAACACTTTGATCATATAATGTTAGCCAGCTTATATCCCCGCCTGATATGTTTATATTTGTATTATCATACCCATATAACCAGGAAACATTAGAGCCTTCATAAATATTTATCGTACTGTTGTCATACCCATATAGCCATGCCTCATCGCCATAGACATCATAAATGTTTGAGTCATCGATAATTTTTGCGTTAACGATAAGTGAAGTGGTTAAAGATAAAAATATAACATAAGTTCGAAATAATAATTTACACATGGTTTTCTCCCTTCCCGTTGTGTATAAGCGTGTTTTTAACTTGTTGGCAAGTAAGCCACTAGTCACAAGGAGATTATTCGACCAGGCAGAGAATTTCACTTGATATTAAGCCAAAGGTAACTATTTTGGCATCAGTGGTGATTATTTCGGGGTGAATGGTACAGGAGAAGTTTTTTTGATCAGGATAGCGTAGCGTGTATTTTGGCCATGTTGTATTTTTTGTATCAAACAATAGAAGGAAAATTGTCCATAAAATTTCGACTGACCGGTATGGTGTGATTTCCATAGGTGTAAATCTGTCCCAAACCATTGTCCAGTTTTTCTATAAATTTTATATAGTCGGGGTTTATCATATGTTGCCGGTGGCAGCGTTTTAATTGACTGTTGTCATCGAATACTTTTAGCGGGAGGTTGGTTTGAAACTCTTGTTGGCTGTCTCCGGTCACAAGGTGTACACCTGTGATCGGGTTGGAATATGCGTGGATGATTTCTTTGATATTAATCAGATAATACCGGCTTCCCTGATAACAGGGGACAAACGTCAGCTCGGTGGAAAATGCTTCAGTGATGACAGGCTGTGGCTGATGGTCTTCTTTCAGACGCGCCAGCGTTATATTCAGGCGTTCACTTTTTACCGGTTTGAGCAAAAAATCGATTGCATTTTTTTTAAATGCTTCAAGCGCGTATTCACCATGGGCTGTCACAAAAACAATACGTGGCATATTGTCTTTATCCAGCATGCTGAGCATTTCTATACCGGATATTCTGGGCATTTGTATGTCAAGAAAAACAACATCAGGGTGTTTGCTGCTGATATCCCTTATGGCTTCAAACGCATTTGCACAGGTGCTGATGACATCGAACTCAGGATCTGCCTTTATTTTTTTCTCAAGATCCTCGCGGGCATTGGGTTCATCATCAACAATGATTGTTCGAATCATGCTTGCTCCTTGTTTTTTGGCAGGTGAATGTTAACCCTTGTCCATTGTTCGGGTTCACATTGTATATTAATGCCATAGTTATTACCGTAGCGCATCCTGATCCGCTCATTTATTTTCAGGCCGATACCATTTGTATTACTTTTTTTATATAAACCGGCATTGTCTTCGACCATCAGGGTAAAGCTGTCATTGTGCTCGCGACAGGTAATTTTAATCATGCCGGTACCCAGTAATTCACTGGTGCCATGTTTGATTGAATTTTCAACAATGGGTTGTAATGTAAAGACCGGTACAGTTTGTATCAGTAAATGTTCGGGAATGTCGATCTGAACTTGCAACCGGTTTTCAAATCGTGCCTTTTCTATTTCCAGGTAAGATTCAACATGCTCAAGCTCGTAACCCAGGGTGGTTGTGTCATCTGATATTTTCAGATTTTTTCTGAAATAATCAGACAGGTAATGTAACAAATCACGGGCTCTGTCGGGCTGTTTTCCGGTAATATGACCAATAGTCGTCAGCGCATTATAAAGGAAATGCGGATTAATCTGTGCCATCAGTATTTTATACTGATCCTGAATACGCAGCTCCCGTTGCAACTCATAATGGCCTGCCAGTATTCTGCCGGACAACAAGTGCGCAAGATTTTCTCCCAGTTTTCGGTTGATGTTGCGGAATAATTTATTTTTGGGTTCGTACAGTTTAATGGTGCCGACCACCTCATTGTTGGCATCATCTCTTAGCGGAATAATCAGTGCAGAGCCCAGCTCGCAGGATTTTTTCAATCGGCACTGGTAGGTTTTACGGATTCCGTCAGCAAATAAAACCTTGTTTTCCCGGATCACTTTCAGTGTGTCTTCGGAGGAAATCGGTGATCCGGGGCGATGGTGATCCTCGCCCAGCCCGGCAAATGCAAGCAGCCTGTTTTTGTCTGTAATGGCAACAGCACCTACCCGGGTTTCGTGTTGAATGATGCCAGCGATTTTTCTGCTGGATTCCTGGTTAAAGCGGCCATAAATAATGCTGGCGGTTTTATCGGCAATTCGCCATGCTGCGGCGCTGCTACTGAGTTCGTCGCAGGCCCGTTTTTGTTCTCTGATCATATACATGATCAGGGCGGCACCAACAGAGTTGGCAATCAGCATGGGGAGGCCGATTTCCTTTTCCAGATTCCAGGCCTCTGCTCCATTGCCTGTATATATTCCGAACAACAAAATAATCGCCACATGTCCCAGTCCGACAACGAATGCAACCAGCCAGACAATGCGGGGGGAAAACAGCGTTTCGATTTTACCTTTGCGGGACAGGTAATAATGTACACACCCCGCAAACAATCCTTCAAATGTTGTGGCAACGGCGCAGGCGATGTCAATGTAATTAATGGGGTCATTGATGGATGACATGCTGAAAACCCGATGAATACCACCCGTGATTCCCACCAGAAAACCAACGACAGGGCCGCCTAACAATCCGCCCAGAACAGCTCCGATTGCCCGCGTATTGGCGATGGCATCATCGGTTTGTATGGATGGCTCGCTAAAGGATGTCCCCAAAATGCAAAAACCGGAAAAAACCAGATAGATGATTGCCTTGTCCGGTAATGAGAGTGAGTTGTTGACCAGGGCGGTAAATACCGGTGTTTTGGTGAACAAATAAGCCAGTCCCAGAAATACCAGCATGTGCTGCAACAAGGGAATCATGTGTTCCAGAAATAAAATGTTTTGCATCGAGCTGATTCTCCGTAATTGACGTCATGCGGGAAGTTTGCATTGTGTCAAAATAGAATATTATGATCGAAATTGACAGTTGGACGATCTGGTACACCGCTTAATTGCTATATCAACCATTTAACCCTTATAGTTACCGTTCGGCCAGTTTTGGCTTTACGAGAAGTATCAAATCGTTATTGTATTTTTCAGAGCAGTTGTGATCAGTAATGCCGGATGATTATTGCAACATTCTGCTTAATTAAAAACAAGCAGTTTTACACATAATGTTTTTTCAATGAAAAATATTATGTGCATAAAAATTATGAAACTGTAAAAGTCATATTGTCAACATTCAGCAATGTAATTTATGTTACAGGTATTTTTAGCATTATTTCCGGAAATAAAATGCTTGGCCGGAAACAAACAGAATCCCGGAAAGGGTTGGTTATAAACAGGAATTTTAAATAGCAAAGGAGGATGGAATGGGTAAAGTATTTTTAGGCGCTTTTATTAGTTTGGTAGTTTTTGATATTAGCGCTGAAAATTTGCTCCTCTCAGTTATAGTCGTTTTAGTTATTATTAACATTTTAACAAGAGTCAGAAAAACTAAAAAAAATAAATTTATCGAGAATTATCAATTTCCAAAAGGGCTGGATAAAAAGATATTATATATATATCCGAACCTGTCAAAAGATGACTTGATTAGTGTAAAGCAAGAGTTGAAAAAGTTTTTTGAAATGAAAAGTGTTTATCCGTCGGAAGTTATTGCGATGCCTTCCCGGGTTGTCGATATTGCATGGCATGAATTTATTTTACATACCAAAGACTATCACAGGTTTTGTGAGTGTGCATTTGGGGATTATCTTCACCATAATCCTTTTTCAAATAATATGGACCCTGAAGAGATTAAACGCGGCCTTCACCGTGCATGGGTTTTCTCATGCAAAGCGGAAAACATCCGCCCCGAAGCCCCTTTTTATTTGCCGATATTATTTTCCATTGATTCTATGTTGAATATACCGGACGGTAATGAATTCAGTATAGAAAGCCTGGATAAATCAACAAGCAATAATTCCTTGAAATCTAATGCTTCATTAAAATGTATGAATGGTTCTTTTTCCGGATTGGGAGCAGTTACATTGATTATTAGTGTGGGTGACGGTAGTAATGGCAATGGCAATGGCAATGGCAATGGCAATGGCGGGTGTGGCGGTCTATGTTCTTGATAAATTAGAAATATAGAACTCCAGGAGTAATCAGGATATCAATTGGTTTTATATATTCAGGTTTTTTAATCTCTTTGGGTTCAATTCCCCGCAGCTTGCTGCGGGGTGTTTATTCTCTAAGGGGAGATTCCCCACAGTTTGCTGCAAACAAACGACATTGAAAGATATGTGGCAAGCGAATTCTTCTAAATACACCGCCCCTGGGATGAGGGATGTTTGTTGTTTTACCTGGAATATATTTATTGTGTATTCATGTGAGAGGCTAAATGCACTTCTTTCTGTCCCTCATCAGGGCCACTAAAAATATCCATTGAAATACTGTTTTTGCTACGAGCCACAATTATGGTGATGACTACATCTCCCGTAACATTTACTGTTGTGCGTATCATATCCAGTATACGATTTATCCCCAGAATCAAAGCAATACCTTCGACAGGCAAACCGATTTGATTAAATATCATTGCCAACACCTTTAATTATACCAACTTCCAGTCCTGGTTCGATAATGATTGCTGTAGTAATGGTCAAAGTTGTTGCCAATGCCATGGTCAACATAAATAGTAGAAATGATTTAATGCCGACATACCCCGGAATGCGAATATTCCCTATGCCACAAACACTGGAAACGAGGGAGAATGTTAGACTTTATGTATTAACTCGCCAACAACTTGTAAATTTTCCTGTATCGCTTGTTGGTGAGTAAATACATAAAGTAAATACATAAAATCTGATGGTATTAGACAATTATTGTTCCAAAAAAAAGACTTTTGGAACAATAAGTTGCGAGTTAATACATATCAGGAACGGAAATTAAATAACTCATACAATTAGCATCTCTGCTTCAGCCTGTTTCTCCCGTTTTTCAATCAAAAAATCTCAAAATAGACAACTATTTCTGCATTTTTGTTCGATCAGAACGAACGAATATGGACCAAATCAGAGCGCTGCTTGTAGTAAGTTATTTAATTTCCGTTCCTTAATAATGGAGCTACCAGAATTTTTAATACATTAACAAAAATGTTGCCTGTGACATGAAAAAGTCTATTGGCCAGATATTTTTGAATAAATACAAAGTCATCGGCAAATGTTTTGATTAAGCTGCCTGCTGCCAGGCCACAGATCATCCATATCACAATCCTTGTTGTTATGTTCATTTGGGTATGTTTTCCTTGCGGAGATAATTATTCTTTGCGGGCCTGATTGTAAGTGTGATTTACACAATGCATAAATCTGTAAATAATATTTTCACCGAATTGGTTACTCTTAAATATGTGATGCATGGAATAATTTGTATTATTTACAAAAATAATAAAGTTTTATAAAATCATAAAACTGTTTAAATCCACATACCATTTAATCTCTATGGGTTCAATTCCCCGCAGCTTGGTGCGAATACCGTCATTCAGGCCAGAATCCAGAGGTTGAAACCCCTGGACACCGGCCTTCGCCGGTGTGACGTTAATACCCCGTCAGCTTGCTGCGGGGTTGTTTATTCGCTATAACTACTACTTGTCTGACCCGACCTTTACGAAAGTTATCAAATTATTATTGTGTTTGCTGAGGGCGTTATAGTCATAAGTATTAGATATTGATTACAAAAATCTGTTTGATTATCAACAGCCCGTATTTTGTTATATGTTTTTTCGGGGATAAATATCAAAATACGTAAAAAAATTATGTTTTCGTAAAATTAATAATGGCAGTCATTCTATTAATATTAAGTAATACAATTTATACCGCTGGTAATTTTAATATCATGTTTGGGAATAAAATCCTTAAGGAAGATGGCTGGAAGCCAATTGAATCACAATCAGAATATGGTTTTGGTTTTGGTTTTGAAATTAAGAGCCTGGAAAAATTATAATCTATCCCGTTGGGAAGAATATGGGCAATTTAAAGTAATAAAGTAGCAGTAGTTATGTTTTTTAATTGGGTGATTTATATACAAACTATATTTGGTTATTCTTCAGCAGAAAATGGGGATACGGGTTGCACAGGAAATTGTGGTGATAGATAATCCTTGGGAGTTTAATCACCCTGGGTGATTATTTCATGTTACGTTTTTTGTGGTGGGAGAGTGGGTAGATAGTTTTGGGTAGCAGTGTATTGCGGCTTTGATGCCAGTATATTTCATCAGGGAAGAATATGAATATGGGTAAAAATAATTACAGGCTTGTAAAGCTTGTGTTGACAGCCATGCTTCTAATATCAAGTAAGGTAATTTATGCCGGGGAGGCGGTTAATTTCAGCATCCTGTCTGGAAATAAATCATTTGAGTCTCAAACAGAATCTGGTCTTATTGTCGAAATGCAGGCTCCGGAATGGTCGGTGGCGCTGGTCACAAGCACTCTGTTCTCAAAAAAATCTGTGGACGTTTCTGGTGTAAAAATAACAGGGAGAACGATGGAATTTGGTATTGGTGTGAGAAAATATTTAATAAAAAAACGCATGGGTCTTTTTGTTGAAGGTGGGCTGGCATGGATTGAAGCAAAAGCCAAATTTGAGACTTCTGAAGAGTCAATATCCGTCTCCGATTCAGTCACCGGGTTTTGGTATGGTGCCGGGGCAGACATTATGATAGGTGATCTATTGAGTGTTGGGTTGATTGGTCGTATCTCTGGTGTAACCGCAGTTGCAACAGCAGGCGATTCTCGTCTCGAATTTGGTGGCAGGCATTTCAGCATTTTTGCGGCGTACCATTTCTGAAAACATCTACTCCCATTTTATGTTTGTCTTCCGGCAAATATTTCCTGGTACCGGCATGCAGTGCTTTTGACGTCAAGTTGTGAAAAAATATCATTGACCACTGCAAGCATGTCAGCACCGGCATTGATGAGTGTGCCAGCATTTTCTGCGGTAATGCCGCCAATCGCAGCTATGGGGATATCCAGTTCACGTTTGGCCCTGCGCAATATTTCCATATCTGCCTGTATTGCATGAGGTTTGGTACGCGAAGGAAAGAAGCGACCAAAGGCAATGTAATCTGCACCATTGTTAACGGCTTGTTTTGCCAGCAAAAGGTCGTTGTAACACGACACACCAATAATGGCAGCAGGGCCAAGTTGTGTGCGTGCGGCTGTTATTGACAGATCGTCGCGGCCAAGGTGTACACCATCGGCATGGCTATCACGGGCAAGGTTTATATCGTCATTAATGATGAGTAAGGTATTATGTTGCCGGGTGAGCGTACGTAGCTGTCTGGCTGTGTGGCGACGTTGCTCATGTTGCGTGGTTTTATCCCGGTATTGAATGATACGGACACCACCGAGCAGTGCTTGCTCAACATCAATGATGAGTTTTTGTTGATCGGTTTGTGCTGTGTCGGTGATCGCATAAAGGCCAGTCAATTTGTGGTTATACATTGTCACTTGCAGGATTCAGTGTAGTTGTTGCGGCTGTTCTTTTTCGTCATCATCATCATCACGCGCCCAGAACAACCGGTTGGGAATGTTTTGTCCCATGCCGATGCGGTAACTGTTGTTGAGTGTCTCCCATGCGAATTCCTGCGCTTCAAGTACCGCGGTGGTGACGGGCAGGTCCTGTGCCAATAGTCCTGCGATGGCGGCAGCCAGGGTGCAACCAGTGCCATGAAATGTGCCGGGCAGGCGGTCCCACGTATAGCTTTCCAGTAAACGACTTTCGCTGTAAAGATTGTTGACAACGTGTGGTGTGTTTTCGTGGCTGCCGGTGATGAGAATAAATTCGCTGCCCAATTCCAGCAGTTCCTGTGCGCAGGCATCCAGTGTATCGGCCTCGGGCGCGAAGGCGCGTGCTTCTTCGCTGTTGGGGGTGAGTACCGTGGTGAGCGGGAACAGCAGATTAACCATGGCATCGATGAGTTCGTCATCGGCCAGTTCACCGCCGCCGCCTGCGCTGATCAATGGGTCCAGCACGACGGGTACATCAGGGTAATCGAGTAAAATGCTTTGTATGGCTTCGGCATTTTCTGCGCTGCCAATCATGCCAATCTTGAATGCAGAGACAGGAATGTCTTCCAGCACGGCACGCGCCTGTTCAATAAGCATCGTGGGACTCATGGCCTGATAGCGAAACAGTTGTTGGGTGTCTTGTACGGTGACGGCGGTAACCACCGATGCGGCGTGACAGCCCATGCTGATCAGGGTTTCGATATCGGCCTGAAGACCGGCGCCACCACTGGGGTCGGTACCGGCAAAGCTCATGACCACAGGTGTGCTGGTAATTTCGCTCATGACTGCGCTCTCCTTGATGGTGTAATAGAATGGGTTTGCGCCAAAGGTGCGCCAGAGTGTAACACTCCAGCGATATCATATGCTTTGCAAGTACTTCAATTGTTCGCCGGTCTGGACGGGGTGGTGCTTTCACACATTGATGGCGGGCAAGTTCGGCAGAGGGTCAAGGCTTCGACTACACTTGTTTCGGGGCGAGTATTCAATGTCGACATTTAGCCTGGTCATTTGTACTCAGCCTGTTTTTCCAAACGTACTGTAATTGCTCAGATTGCCTTTGATTTGTTCGGGAACAAGGAAAAAGCGCGGAGTTTACAGGTGTCAATGAGTATTTTTGACGCAGTAATCGGGCAAATCAAAGGTAAGCTGAGTAGTTACGATCATTTAGCATTAATAAATGCATGGTTGTGGAGAAGCCTTATGAAAAAGATGCCTTTGCAGTGCGCTCGTATGGCATCTGTGGCACGGGAGTATTGTGCGCTGATTGATGGTGAACGGGATGCAGGCTGGATTCAGCGGCTTGCAAGATTATTGCCGCGTTTGCATGTAGCAGTGACAGCGTTGTCAGCACCCTCGAATGAGGGTCGTGCGCCCCTCGTTTATGATGATGAAAAGCGCTGCGAGATGTTTTTATGTCTGAGTGATGATTTGCAGGCTGATCGTAAACTCTACGCTGCTTACATGGCGATGTCGGCGGGATCGTACCGCTGGCCACAACTTTGTGAGCGCATGGCCGATAATCTTGCCGATATGTATTTTGATCTCAGGCACGGGCTTGATTTGTTACGAGACAGTCCGCAACGTGCATCAGAAAACTGGCAATACAGTTTTTATTCGCACTGGGGCAAGCACCTGCTGGATGCCGAATGCTGGTTACGTGCTGTAGAGACTGGCAGTGAACCGGCGCTCTTGCCGGAGTGGTGGTGGCCTGACGCCAGCCTGCTGGCGGCTAACCCGGCCGAACCACGACCAGAATTACGATCACTATTAACAGGATTACCGGGAATTCGTTAAACCAGCGGTAAAATACGTGGCTTTTCTGGTTGCGGTCGAGTTTGAAATCCTTCACCAGTTTGGCGCAGTAAATATGGTAGACCACCAGCACGGCCACTAATCCCAGTTTGGCGTGCAGCCACATTTGGCTGGAGTAGGCTTCCCACGCATAACCCTGCAACATGACGAGACCGAAAATAATGGTGAGTATGCCACCGGGGGTCATGATGCCAAAAAACAGTTTTCGCTCCATGATCTTGAAGCGTTCGTTGCTGATCTGGTCATCACTCGCGGCGTGATACACAAACAGCCGTGGCAGATAAAATAATCCGGCAAACCAGGTCACCATAAAAATAATGTGAAAACTTTTAATCCATAACATGTTTTGCTTCCGTCTGTTTGGTGAAATTGTGTTTTAACTATTGCGCCGATAATGGGCTTCAACACTTTCTCGCGTCAGAATACCAATAATGTCTGCTTTTTTATTTTTTGGTTTGTTGTTTGCGGGTGTAATGTTGACACACAGGACATCGACATTTTTTTCATTCATCAAGTCCAGCGCTTCTTGCAATGTGGCCTGTTGCGGGATGCCGATCATGTTTTCCCGTTGTGCAGGAATTTCCAGTAAATCGATTGGTTCATCGAAGGTCCCTTGCTCTTGCTGTGTTTTGATAAATAATGCCAGGTCTGCCGCGAGCAGTAAAACCGGCTCGTCATCCTCATCGTCGATGATGATCCACAGAGGTTGATGTTCCAGTAAACTTTCTGCCGCAGCGATGCTTGATTCGCGTGATGCGTGCGCAAATGATGGATCAAGCGCACTGACGACACCGACGCGGCGCAGTGATTGTGCCACCGGATCGCTGCGCATATCCAGTCCGCGTGCTTTTAACAGGGTAAGGAATACTGATTCTCGTCCAAACAAATGACTGCTGGTAATACAGGATACCACTACGGCTAACATGCCGGGCAAAATGATATTCGGGTTGGCGGTCAGTTCCAGCATAGCCAGCAGTGCAGCGAGCGGGGCTTGCAATGTAGCGCCCATCATGGCACCCATGCCGAGCATGGCGTAAAAACCCGGAGAGGCCACCTGGCCGGGAAAAAGCATTTCGGCGAAATGCCCGAGCGCACCACCGGCGGCGGCACCAATGACCAGTGTGGGACCGATCAAACCACCGGGCAGCCCCAGCCCCAGCCCGACAGTCGTGGCAAACATTTTAAACAGCACAACCATGAATAGTAAGCCAAGGCCAATTTGCCCGAGCATGGCCTGGTTAACGGTATCGTAACCCACACCCATAATTTCCGGCACGATCAGGGCGCATAACCCGGTTAATGTCCCGGCCAGAGTCATGCGTTGCCAGATGATGATTTTACTGCTGGCTTCGGTAATCCATTTTAGTGAAATAATAAATCCTGCCGCCAATGCACCGATGACCAGTCCCATCAGTAGCAGGTAAGGTAGTTCATACAGTGAAGCGAGTTGTAATGTGGGTACGGAGAAGGCGGGTTCGGCACCAAACACAAAACGGGTCAGGACTGTGGCACTCACTGCGGCGAGAATCACTGGCGCAAAACCCGCAATGGTGTATTCCAGGACGATCACTTCCATGGCAAATACCACCCCGGCGATGGGTGTGTTAAACGAGGCGGCAATAGAAGCAGCCGCACCACACGCCACCAGGGTTTGAATGCTGTTATTGGGCAGGCGCAGGCTTTGACCCAGCAGGCTGCTGCTGGCTGCTCCGAGATGTACACCGGGGCCTTCACGGCCTACAGAGTGTCCGCTGACAAGGCTGATGGTAGCACCCACAAATTGCAAAACAAGATTACGCAGCGGCAGGTGGCTTTGGTGATAGGCGAGTCGTTCCAGCACATGCACAATGCCCACCTGTATGCTGCCACCGCCCGCAGTGTTGAGCGCATGAAAAATCAGGCCGATGAGCAAACCACCCACAGTGGGTAACAAAAAACGCAGGGTGGCTGACAGGGCTTCATAATTTTCAGTATCACCACCGGGCAAAAAACTGGCCTGGGCATGCTCAATGGTGAGTCGAAATAAAATGATGACGCCGCCAGCCAGCAAGCCGCTGAGTAAACCCAGTATAGCCAGTTGTGGCAAGGCATCGACATGGGCCAGTCGTGCACGAAAACGGTTTAACATGGTATTTGCATGG
>JAADIL010000157.1 GCA_013151355.1 Gammaproteobacteria bacterium | reverse complement strand
TGACAACGGGCTGGACGGGACAAGTATATAATATGTCGTGGAAAGGCCAGTCCTGTGTGAAATCAAGGAATATTTGATGAAAACATTTTCTGACGAAGAGTTAGAAGCGTTGCTTGATGACGTGGAATCAGATCTTGCAGAACGCAAGCGATCGTTCAGGGGTGATACGCCCAAAAAAGCCCGGCAGGCAGTCTGTGCCTTTGCCAATGATTTACCCGATCGTCAGCAACCTGGTGTGTTGTTCATTGGTGCAAAAGATGATGGCACACCTTCAAATGAACCGGTGACTGATGAATTACTGCGTAGTCTTGCTGACATGAAAACTGATGGAAACATCTTGCCATTACCCGCACTTGTTGTTGAGAAACGAATTCTGAAAGGGGCAGCGATGGCCGTGATCATTGTGCTGCCATCAGATATGCCGCCGGTAAAATATGAGGGGCGGATATGGATAAGAACAGGGCCTCGTCGTGCTATCGCGAACGAACAGGAAGAGCGCATTCTTGTCGAAAAAAGAAGATTCAAAAATATCCCGTTCGATATTTATCCCGTTCCAACCGCGAATATTTCAGATTTGTCCCGGCTTGTTTTTGAAAATGAATACCTGCCCACAGCATTTGCCTCTGATGTTCTGGATGCCAATAATCGAACGTATGAAGAACGGCTGGCATCCTGCAAAATGATTGTTTCCCCTGAAAATGTAACACCGACAGTACTGGGTTTGTTGGCGATAGGAAAAAGTCCCCAGGATTTTTTGCCGGGGGCCTATATACAATTTCTTGCAATCGATGGAACAGAATTATCGGACCCGGTCGTTGATGAAGAAAGAATGGGTGGTGCAATCGTCGATATACTGCGTCGGGCAGAAGAAAAGCTGGCCGCTCATAATCGCTCGGGTGTTGATATTGTTGCAAAGGCAACCCACTCGATCAATTTTACCTATCCCCCGGCAGCCCTCCAGCAAATTTTGTATAACGCAGTTCTTCATCGCACCTATGAAAATACCAATGCACCCATCCGGATATTCTGGTTTAACGACCGGATAGAAATTTCAAGCCCGGGTGGACCGTATGGTAACGTGACGATTGAAAACTTTGGGCGACCTGGAATTACCGATTATCGAAACCCGAATATTGGGGATGTATTAAAAACTTTTGGTTATATTCAGGCCTTTGGCCGTGGCATTGCAACGGCCAGAAAAGCATTGGAAGCAGCGGGAAACCCGGAGCTTGAGTTTGAGGTTAATCAAAGCACCGTGCTTTGTGTGCTGAGGAAAAGGCCATGAGTGTGCCAATACTGACCTTTTTTAATAACAAGGGGGGCGTTGGCAAAACATCGCTCATTTATCATCTGGCCTGGATATTTGCCAGTATGCATAAGCGCGTTGTTGCTGTTGATCTGGATCCACAGTCAAACCTGACATCAGCATTTCTTGATGAGGACAAGATCGAATCGATCTGGAATGGCGAGACGAAAGGTTTAACGGTGTATCAATGCGTGAAACCGTTGACAAGCGTAAGTGATATTATCGAGCCAACGTTGCAACATATTGCGCCTGATCTCTATCTTTTGCCCGGTGATGTAGCATTATCCGGTTACGAAGATGCGCTCTCAAGGGAGTGGCCAGACAGCATGGGAGATAACAATTTGTATCGCCCGATGCGTGTGCTGAGCTCATTTTGGCAAATTATGCAAATGGCGGCCGACAATGTTCAGGCGGATATTGTTCTGGTGGATGTCGGTCCCAATCTGGGTGCTATTAATCGCTCGGTACTTATTGCGACGGACTATATTGTTATTCCCCTGGGTGCCGACCTTTTTTCTCTTCAGGGGTTAAAAAACCTGGGGCCTGTTTTGGAGAGCTGGCAGAACCTTTGGGGTAAACGGCTGGATAACTGGAATAATAGTACTGACGCTGAAGCCCATCCCGGTTTTTCGTTGCCTCGGGGAAAAATGAAACCGATTGGTTATCTTTGTCAACAACATGGCGTCAGACTGAATCGTCCGGTTCAGGCATATGATAAATGGGTCAACCGGATTCCTTCGGCTTACCGGGAGTACGTTCGAAAAGAGCCGACAGATGCGGCACTAAAGCCTGAAAATGACCCGTATTGTCTGGCGACAATCAAGCATTATCGAAGTCTGATTCCCATGGCTCAGGAACACCGCAAACCCATTTTTAATCTTACTTCTGCTGATGGTGCTATCGGTGCCCATGCCAATGCAGTTCAGGATGCCAAAAAGGATTTTAAAAAACTGGCGGAAAAAATTGTGCGGAAAATGAAAAACAAAAAGGTAAGCCTGAGCCAGGGAATGGACACGTAATAACTTCCCGGTTTTGTATCTCGTCTTCAGCCCGTATTCGTCCGTTCTTCAATCACAAAACCTCGAAACAGAACAACTATTCCTGCGGTTTTGCTCAATCAGAACGAATACGTACTTGCTCCGTCATCAGCTGGAGTCGGCTTTGTTTCGGCATAGCTGATTTAAGTGTCCCGGCATCATTATTTTAACCGCGTAGCGTAAATCTCGGGGGCTTGCGGCCGAGGTTTTTATCTTTTTCGAGTGACTCTGCGTTGCAGCTCCAGTCACATAGCTCACTATGCTCCTTTCGCTGCGCCTTGATTCACGCGAAAAATCCTGTAAAAATTTAGTTAAAATAATGATGCCGGGGCACCTGGATCCTTCAACTGGGAATTCCAGGTTTATTTTGTATTGTTGAGTAATTCCGCGATGACCCTGGCAATGGCTTCCCGTTGTTGTTTGGGCAGTTTCATCCACTTTATGCCCAGATCAAATGCCTCTGTACTGAGCTTTTTCGTGCCGATGGTCGGTGGAGTCTTGCCAGCACCTCGGGGGGTGTCCGCTTTTTTATAGGGTTCACCCTGGCCGGAAAGCAGCCAGTTCGAGCGGGTTTTCGTGAGACCCGAAAGTTTTACCAGTGCCGAAGTGCGCGGAAAAGATTCCCCTTTTAGCCAATGACCGACATTTGAAGCAGGAATGTCCAGCAGTTCGGACAAACGGGCCTGGCGGCCTGAGCCCAACGGTGGGAATTCGATATTATCCAGCGCATCGTTCAGGCGCTGTGCAAAGCGGCCGCGCTCGGAAGAGGGGAGTTTTTTGCCTGGCATACCGGGTCTCGCAGAATTGGAAAAGGTAAGTTAATAGCGGCAGGCACAGGTAAAATCTTTGTTATTTCATGTCAACCGATTTGCCGGTGCTGCGTTTGCATATAACAAGGAAGACAGTTGTGGAATTTTTCCGCCATGGAGTACTGGACAAAGTGACCCATGGCTGGCCAGAATCAAAACCACAGGACGCAGACCATGCAGGAGAGAGGCGCTGGACAATTCGGTAGCACTGGATCAATTCCTCGCAAGCGTGGAGCGGCGGGCATATCGCATGGCGATAATCGCCACCAGCAATCACGAGGACGCGCTGGATATCGTGCAGGACTCCATGTTGCGTCTGGCCAAACGTTATGCCGATCGCGATGCCGAACAGTGGGGGCCATTATTTCACCGCATTGTGCAAAGCGTGATTCGCGACTGGTATCGGCGTACTGCGGTGCGCAATCGTTTCCGGTTCTTTTTGGGCCAGGGGAATCAGCGGGAGCCGGGTTGCGAAACAGCGGTGGAAGAAGATCCCGTCGAATCCCGTTTTGCCACGGCGGAGCCGGAGCCCGATGCGCAGTTGCAACAACAGCAGGCCATCAGACAACTGGATGCCGCGCTGCACCGTTTGCCTTTACGTCAACAGCAGGTGTTTTTGTTGCGTCAGTGGGAAGGTCTCAGTGTCCGCGACACGGCACAGGCCATGGGTTGTGGTGAAGGCAGTGTGAAAACCCATTTTTCGCGCGCACTGAAAGCGTTGCGTGAACAGTTACAGGATTATTGGCAGGAGAATGAAACGTGAA
>JAADIL010000188.1 GCA_013151355.1 Gammaproteobacteria bacterium | reverse complement strand
AATATTTTTCCACAGATAAAATAAACATCGCCAGCATTGGAAATATTGTTTCACAGTTACACATTCACATTATCGGCCGCACACATAATGACATCTGCTGGCCTGGTGTAGTTTGGGGTACGACTCACTTCAGCGACTATGAAACCGACGAAGTGATGAGCATCAAAAACCAGTTGGCGGATAGACTTACATTTTTCGTTTCAGATTAAAACACGCCAGATAAGGGACGTGCACCAATGTCATTAAGTTAAGCCGGGTTTTCTGTTAAATGTAGGTTGGTGGTGAGCTTGCGAACCCCAACGGTCCAATAATGGGGTTCGCAAGCTCACCACCAACCTACGATATGCTGTTATTTGTTAACTTAATGGCATTGGGACGTGCACGTAATAACATCCCCAAGTCTTCATGCCTCGCGCGCAGGCCGTATCCACACTGCGGCAACAAAAAATGCTAACAACGCGAGCAACGCTGCCAACCAATAGACGTTGGCGGGACCGATAGTGTCCCAACCCAGCCCACTGGCAAAACTGCCTACCGCTCCACCCGCTCCAAAACTGACACTGCTGTATAACGCTTGTCCACGCCCCTGATTGCGCCCGGTGAAATAACGGTGAATCAGTTGAATGGCCACCGCGTGATAAATACCAAAGCTGGCGGCATGTAAAACCTGCGCGAAAATCATCACTGCGATCAATTCGGGAAATTGTCCGATCAGCATCCAGCGCAAGGCCGTCAGCCCCAAACTCACCAGCAAAAGATTCCGCAGCCCGAAACGCGGCACCCATCGGTGCATGAGCAAAAACACACCCACCTCGGCAATCACACCTAATGCCCACAGTTGGCCAATCAGGGAACGCGAGTAACCATAACTCTCCATGTAAATAGTGTAAAAGGTGTAATACGGCCCATGGCTGGCTTGCAACAAAAAGCACACCATCAGCAATGCCAGCACTTCCGGCCGTCGCAATACCTTGAGCAGGGGTTCATGAGTCAATGACAAATGCTGCGAGGCCTTCTCCGGCACCAGCAGGCTGGATAGCCACATGCCCAAAAACAGCATCATCAGAATCACCGGTAAAACAGCCACACCTTGTGCATCCAGCACCGGTCCCAGCACAACGACGGCGATAACAAAACCGACGGAACCCCACAAACGAATGCCACTATAACGATGACTTTGTTTACCCAGATAATTGAAGGTAGTCACTTCGAATTGTGGCAAAGTGGCATTCCAGAAAAAGCTGAAAGCCAGCATCACCAGCACTAACCACCAATAGCCATCTCCCAGAAACACGCCGGAAAAAGACACTGCCGCCAACAGACAGCCCATACGCACAATCAGCATGCGCTTGCCGGTATGGTCGGCAATCCAGCCCCATACGTTGGGTGAAACCATTTTGGTGACCAGCATCAGCGCCATCAGCATGCCAATGTCCTGCGCGGAAAAACCAAGGTCTTTGAGGTACAGAGACCAATAGGGAATCAGTGAACCTATCAGCGCAAAATAAAACAGGTAAAAGCCGGACAGGCGCCAATAGGGCATCAGGGCAGTGGAAAGAGTACAGGGGAAAGGTAAAAGGGGGCGGTATTAACGCATTCCTTTATCGTCATGCGCCAGAACGACGGGTTAATTCTGCGCACTGGCCGGAATAACGGGGGTATCACTCTCCACGTCGGCATTTTGTGCGCGATGGCGCAGCAGGTGATCCATCAGTACGATGGCCAGCATGGCCTCGGCGATGGGCGTGGCACGAATACCAACGCAGGGATCGTGTCGCCCTTTGGTGATAACCTCGACAGGCTCACCTTGCAGATTCACGCTCTTGCCCGGCAAACGCAGGCTGGAGGTAGGCTTGAGTGCCATGCTCACCAGAATATCCTGGCCACTGGAAATACCTCCCAGGGTGCCACCGGCGTGATTGCCGAGAAACCCGTCCGGGGTGATTTCGTCACGATGCTCGCTACCTTTTTGCTCGACACAACCAAAACCGGCACCAATTTCCACGCCCTTCACCGCGTTGATGCTCATCATCGCGTGGGCGATATCGGCATCAAGGCGGTCAAAAACGGGCTCACCCAGTCCCGGCATCATGCCGCTGGCGACCACGTTAATTCGCGCACCGATGGAATCTCCCAACTTGCGCAGGGCATCCATGTAGGCTTCCAGTTCTTTTATTTTACTGGCATCGGGACAAAAAAAAGGATTGTTGTGTACCTCATCCCAGTCCAGGGTATCGGCCACAACCGGCCCGAGCTGTTTAAGATAACCACGAATAGTGATCCCGTATTTTTCCAACAAATATTTTTTGGCGATGCCACCCGCAGCCACACGCATGGCCGTCTCCCGCGCCGAGGAACGCCCTCCGCCACGATAATCACGCAGGCCATATTTTTGCTGATAAGTGTAATCGGCATGACCCGGCCGGAAGCGATCCATTATGCCGGAATAATCTTTGGAGCGCTGGTCGGTGTTATTTATGATTAACGCAATCGGCGTACCGGTGGTCTGGCCTTCAAACACACCGGAAAGAATTTGCACCTCATCGGCCTCACGGCGTTGTGTGGTATGGCGCGAGGTGCCCGGTTTGCGCAGATCCAGATCACCCTGCAAATCGGCTTCGCTCAATGCCAGTCCCGGCGGGCAGCCGTCAACAATACAGCCGATGGCCGGACCATGACTTTCCCCGAAGGAGGTAACCGTAAATAATTTTCCGATGCTATTTCCAGACATGAGCACGATTATAACAGGAACTGTCAGCCCATGACCGCCTTCAAATCAAGGTAACTGGATGGGATTAATCGGCGCAATGGGTGACGGTATGTTAATAAACTGTTGATCGTTTTTTTGAGCTGGCGGCAAATCCGCTTTGTGTCCCGCCTTTTTCGGTGCAGGTTTCGATTCTTTCACTGGTTTAGCCCTGGTTTTCGTCACAGGTTCAGACCTGGGCTTTGCTGGAGGCGCAGGCCTGGCCCTGACGACAGGAGCCGGTGCGACGGACTTTGCTGCCGGTGTCTTGTTCACCGGTATTGAACCCACAATGCTCTTTGGCTTCTCGGGCGGCCCCTTTTTGATGAGCTGCTCGCCTTCAGCCCCGGAAGACACCTGACTCCCCTCGCCAAACAGCGCTTCCTCCGCTGCCTTGTTCATCACAATAATAGCGATACGCCGATTGATGGGGTGACGCGGTTCAGCTTTGTTAAACAACACCATGGAAGCCAGCCCTACCACCTTGACTATCTTTTCTGTCGCCAGGCCACCGATAACCAGTTCGCGGCGAGAGGCATTGGCACGATCTGCCGACAACTCCCAGTTACTGTAATTTTTCCGCCCCACAAAACGCGCCGCATCCGTATGGCCGGTGAGGCTGATGCGATTGGGCACCGTATTAATCGTTTTCGCCAGTTCGTGCAGGATGGTCTTGGTATAACCTTTAAGTTCCGCACTGCCACTATCAAACATGGGCCGGTTTTCCTTGTCTACAATCTGGATGCGCAGGCCTTCCAGGGTGATATCCAGTAACAATTGATCCTTGAAGGGCTTGAGTGCCTGACTGGCTTCGATGGACTTTTTCAGCTCCTCCATCAGTGATTCCAATTGTTCTTTTTCTGCCATGGCTGCTTGCTGAATCTCATCCTGAGTAGGGGCTCGCGGCTTCATTGCGTTTTCTTTGGAATCATCACCCTGGGAGATTTTTTGCCCACCGCCCATATCGATAAGATCCGCGCTCGAACCCGCACCATCTGCCAAACCTTGTGTGGGCGGGCTAAAATATTCGGAAAGACCGGCTTGTTCTTCCTTGGTGGTAGAGGCAATCAGCCACAGCAACAAAAAAAACGCCATCATGGCCACGGCAAAATCAGCAAAGGCCATCAGCAAAGGCCACCTTCCAGGCACCGCCATGATGGCCGTGCCCGCCCTTTTTGATCTTTTTGACGATGATGGTCTGGTTTTCCATGGAATTTTTACCCGGTCAGAAGCCGGTGGGACTTACTCAGCTTTGCCCTTAACAAAGTCTTCCAGTTCCTGAAAACCGGGCCGGTTGTGGGAATAAAGCGCCTTGCGCCCAAACTCCACCGCAATTTGTGGCGCGTAACCATTCAATGACGCCAGCAAACACACCTTGATGCACTCAAATACCTTGCTGTCGTCTTCATTCATATGCGACAAACTGGTGGACATCGGCCCCACAAAACCATAAGCAAACAAAATACCCAGAAAGGTACCCACCAATGCTGCGGCTACATGTGCACCCAGTTCTTCCACCGGACCACCGATGGAAGCCATGGTAATTACGATACCCAGCACTGCCGCAACAATGCCAAACCCGGGCAAGGCATCAGACACCGCCGTAATCGCTGCCGGCACTTTTTCCGCCTCATGATGGTGTGTCTCCAACTCCACATCCATGAGGTTTTCAATTTCAAAGGGATTCATATTCCCGCCCACCATCAAGCGCAGATAATCGGCAATAAAATCCAGGGCATGGTGATTTTTTAAAATCTGCGGATATTTCTGGAAAATCGGACTGTTTTCAGGCTCATCAATATCGCCTTCCAACGCCATCAGGCCTTCTTTTCGCGCCTTGGTGAAAAGGTCATACATCAGCGCCAGCAACTCCATGTAGCTTTTTTTGTTATGTTTGGAACCCTTCAGCAGCTGACCGATGGAACCAAGGGCACCTTTGATCACCGTGCCCGGATTAGCAATGACAAATGCCCCAAAAGCCGCGCCACAGATAATCAGCACCTCAAAAGGCTGCCACAACGCCATCAAATTACCGTGCGAGAGAACAAACCCCCCTGCCACACAAGCAATAACCAGCACCACTCCAATAATAAATTTCATAACAAGATATCTTCAGTCCGTGTATTGAACGTTAGGAGCCAACCGGACTTGGGAGATCGTAGTGAGAGAAAGCCATTTTGAGGCCATTTTTTTTGATCATTTGAGGCGAATAGTGTACATATTTAACGAAAATGATCGAAAAAATGGGCCAAAATGGATTTTTCGCCGTAGATTCATCCCAAGTCCGGTTGGCTCCTAAACCTATCGGCAGCAGCCCGCCCGCCTTGAGAATCACCCCGAAAAGCCCGCCTTGAGAATCACCCCGAAAAATTTCTCCTGAAATTACCCTGACTTATCGTCAAAAACCTGCACAAAAATCGCCCATCCACATTGCGCCCACCGCCGTTCTGGTTTACCCTTGCGCGCTGTTTTTCGGGTCGAAACCGGCTGGAGAAATAATCCTGGAGAGGTGTCCGAGTGGCTGAAGGAGCACGCCTGGAAAGCGTGTATACGTTAACGCGTATCGAGGGTTCGAATCCCTCCCTCTC
>JAADIL010000020.1 GCA_013151355.1 Gammaproteobacteria bacterium | reverse complement strand
ACCCTGGCCTTCTGCGCCCATAACAATAGCCAGCGGGCCCTTGAGGTCGGTGTCGTACACTGTTTGTTCAGCATAACCATCCAGCCCCACCAGCCAGATACCACGTTCTTTCAGATCCCGCAGGCAACGGGCAAGGTTGGTAACCTGTACAAAGGGCACAGTCTGCGCTGCACCGCTGGCCACTTTGATCACTGTGGGCGTCAATGAAGCGGCACGGTCTTTGGGAGCAATAACCGCCTGCACACCAGCAGCATCGGCACTGCGCAGGCAGGCACCCAGGTTGTGCGGATCGGTAACGCCATCGAGAATCAGCAGGAAAGGTGCATCGGGCAGCTTGTCCAGCAGCGCATCCAGCTCGGCGTCGGAATGCACCCGGGGTGCGGCAGCCAGTGCCACCACGCCCTGGTGTCGGCCATTGGGCACCCGTGTTTCCAGCTCGCGCTTGTCCACCGCATGCACAGTGATGCTGGCCTCCCTGGCCAATTGAAGAATAGTGGCAATGCGCTGATCGTGACGTTTGCTATCCACCCACAGTTCCGACACGTCACCGGGAACCCGTTCCAGTACCGCTTGTACGGCGTGCAGGCCGTAAAGATAATCGCTCATTCGCTACCGGGTTTAGGCTTGCGACGGCGGCGGCGTTTTTTCTTCACCGTACCTTGCTTATCATCCACCGGATTTTTAGCCGCCACTTTCTTTTTTGATGCTTTTTTCTTGATCGCTTTTTTCTTCGCGACCTTCTTTTTCACGGTCTTTTTTTCTGCGTTTTCAGCAGGTTTCTTACGGCTTCGTTTAACGCCTTTTTTGCCGCCCTTCTTTCCAGCACGCGCTGGTCGCTCACTGGGCAGAGATGCACCTTCGTCATCCAGCATTTCAAAGTCGATCTTTTTATCGTCCAGATCCACCCTCACGACTTTCACCCGCACCCTGCCGCCCAGCTGGTAGGACTTGCGACTGTGTTCGCCAGTGAGCGTATGTTTGGCCGCATCAAAATGGTAATAGTCGTTGCGCAACGAAGTAATATGTACCAGTCCTTCGACATAAATATCTGCCAGTTCCACAAACAGGCCAAAACCCAGCACCGAAGTAACGATACCGTCAAAATCTTCGCCCACCTTGTCCATCATGTACTCACACTTGAGCCAGTCGGTAACATCACGAGTGGCTTCATCAGCACGGCGCTCCGTCACTGAGCAATTTTCGCCCAGTCTTTGCATGTCAGTGATGCTGTAGTGGAAGGTTTTGGCCGGGCCGCTGCCCACCAGCTTTTTCAGCGCGCGCGTGACCCGCGCCATACCGGATTTCTTTTTTGACCCGCCAGCACGTAACACATGACGAATGGCACGATGCACCAGCAGATCAGGATAACGACGAATAGGCGACGTGAAATGCGCATATTCTTCCAGTGACAAACCAAAATGACCCTTGTTTTCAGGACTGTACACCGCCTGTTTGAGGCTGCGTAACATCACCGTTTGAATCAGATGTGCATCAGGACGCTCTCGCACTTCAGCCAGTAATTTGGAATAGTTTTGCGCCTCGGGCTTGTCGCCCCCGGGCAGATTCAATCCCAGCTCGGACAAAAAGGCCCGCAGATCGGTGAGTTTCTCTTCTTTGGGGGGCTCGTGAATACGATACAGCGTGGGCATATCGTTGGCGGCAAGAAATTTGGCTGCTTCCACATTGGCGGCGATCATGCACTCTTCGATCATCTTGTGCGCGTCATTGCGGACCAGCGGCACAATGCGGTCGATTTTTTTACCTTCACCAAAAACGATGGTGGTTTCGGTGGTTTCAAACTCAATGGCACCGCGACGTTTGCGACGACGGTCAAAAGCACGATACAGCTTGTGCAGGTTTTGCAGATGTGGCAGCTGGGCAGCATATTCTTCACACAGGGCTTTGTCGCCATCCAGCATGGCCGCCACCTGATCATAAGTCAGTCGTGCGTGGGAGCGCATCAAACCTTCAAAGAAACGGTGACTTTTTACCTTGCCGCCGCTGCCGATGATCATCTCGCAAACCATGCACAAACGATCCACTTTCGGATTAATGGAACACAGGCCGTTGGACAACACTTCCGGCAGCATGGGGATCACCCGGCCGGGGAAATAGACAGAGTTACCCCGTTCGATGGCCTCTTGATCCAATGCAGAGTCCACATCCACATAATGTGAAACATCAGCAATGGCCACCAGCAGACGCCAGTCTTTACCTTTTGGCTCACAAAATACGGCGTCATCAAAGTCACGCGCATCTGCGCCGTCAATGGTCACCAGCGGCAAATCACGAATATCTTCACGTCCCTGCTTCGCGGACTCCGGTACCTCGGCTTTAAGTGAGGCAATCTCGTCATCCACCGCCTCCGGCCAATCATGTGGCAGTTCATGAGAGCGCAGCGCGATATCAATCTCCATGCCCGGTGCCATATGGTTACCCAGGGTCTCGATAACACGGCCCATCGGCTGACGACGGCGGCTGGGCTGTTGCACCAGCTCCACCAGCACAATCTGACCATGCTCGGCAGCCCCCATATTTTCCGGCAACACGGCGATGTCATGCACGATACGCTTGTTATCGGGAATCACGAAGGCCAGGCCGTTGTCGAGCTGGAAACGTCCCACCACCTGATGAGTGTTACGCTCCAGCACCTCCACCACAGCGCCTTCCCGGCGGCCACGGCGATCAATACCGGAAACATGCGCCACCACGCGATCACGATGCATCAACGCACGCATTTCCCGCGCCGACATGAACAAATCATCACTACCATCATCAGGCACCAAAAACCCAAAACCGTCCGGGTGAGCCTGAATACGACCGCGTACCAGATCCATCTTGTCCAGCGGGCCATAAGCATGACGGCGGTTTCGCACCACCTGCCCATCACGCTCCATAGCACGTAATCGGCGGGTCAGAGCAATGGTTTGATCCTCCGCAAGGAGATCCAGCACCTCGGCCAACTGCTCCCAGGTCATAGGCTCACCGGCCCCGGCCAGGGTTTCAAGAATCAGCTCACGGCTGGCGATAGGGTTATCGTATTTGCGTGCCTCGCGCTCTGCATGGGGATCGCGGGATGGTTTTGAACGTTTTTTGGACATGTCGTATTTCTTCGAAAATCTCTGTAAACACAGCCCCAAACAGGGCCGTTTGTTATGTGCGGTGGAGTATACGCGCTTTTAGTGGATAAAAGTTGTCCACAGAGGGGTTACCGAACAGGCAACGGGCAATTGACAAAAATACCGCCTGTGGGTAGAGTTGCCGCCGGTTGCAATCGGGGGCGTTCGCCCGGCGTGATTGCACTCGGGCCCAGGTGGTGAAATTGGTAGACACGCTAGCTTCAGGTGCTAGTGGGGGAAACCCCGTGGAGGTTCAAGTCCTCTCCTGGGCACCATTTATTCGATACATTAAATTCCAGACCGTCGTGCACTGCTTATAGGGGGAAACCCCAATGTCATCAAGTTAACAAATAACGGTATAGCGCAATATGACAACCAATAACGCCACTCAAGCGACAGGTACTCCACAAACTGCCGTGCATTCTCTTCAACAAATCACAGATGCCTATGCTTTTTGCCAGCAAATGGTGCGCAGCCATTATGAAAACTTTCCGGTGGCTTCGTTTATTTTACCCAGGCGGTTGCGCCAG
This sequence comes from Gammaproteobacteria bacterium, assembly GCA_013151355.1. Lineage (GTDB taxonomy): Bacteria > Pseudomonadota > Gammaproteobacteria > SZUA-152 > SZUA-152 > SZUA-152. Next base: position 19,640 of record JAADIL010000020.1, on the reverse strand, counting down.
CCGATTAGTGTTATTTATGCCTTTGCACGCACTGCGGATGATTTTGCTGATGAAGGTGATTGGGATGCCGAAACCCGACTCATGAAACTCGGGCAGTACGACAAATATCTGGATGCCATCGCCAGTGGTGAAGCGATTGATCAGCCCATTTTTATCGCGCTGGCTGATGTCATTGAAAAACATGATTTACCATTACAATTATTTCATGATCTGATCACTGCCTTTCGGCGGGATGTCAGTAAAAAACGGTTTGCCGATATTGATGATGTGTGGAATTACTGCCGTTATTCGGCCAACCCGGTGGGCCGCCTGTTGTTGCATTTAATGGATGCCGCCACTGCGGAAAACCTCGAACGTTCTGATGCGGTTTGCAGCGCCTTGCAGTTGATCAATTTTTTGCAGGATATCGAGCAGGATTTTGTGGAGAACCAGCGTATTTATCTACCTCAGGCCGATTTACAACGTTTCGGGGTTAACGAAGAACATTTCCGTACGCAGCGCAGTGATGATGCCTTTGCGCAATTACTCCAGCAACAAATAGCGTATGCGCGCAAAAAAATGTTGTTCGGGAAACCTCTCGGGCGCGCTGTGGGTGGCCGTTTTGGTTTTCAGTTACGTTTGATGATTAACGGTGGGCTGCGTGTTCTGGAATTATTGGAACGCCAGCAGGGAAACCTGTTTTCGCGGCCGCGTTTAAGCAAACGTGACTGGTTGTGGATGTTTGTACGTTCCCTGTAGGCTTTTCAAAGCCATTTATTCAATTTCGTGGGTACATACCCGGTTACGCCCGCTTTCTTTCGCGCGGTACAGAGCCGTGTCAGCACGCACAACAAATTGCTCTACAGTTTCATTGCTGTAAAACCGGGCCACTCCCACCGATACGGTCACTCGCCCCACATTTTTCCCCACATGGCCACTATCCATTTTCTGGTTACGCACCTGGTTACAGATGTTATCGGCAACACGTTCTGCGCCTTCCATGGGTGTATCCGGCAATAATAATACAAACTCTTCACCACCATAGCGGGCCAGTACATCACCACCACGCACCACGTCATTAATTGCACTGGACACCTGTTTTAGTACGGCATCACCCACTACATGGCCATAGGTGTCATTCACTTTTTTGAAATGATCAATATCCACCAGCAATAAACACAGGGCTTCGTTGCTGATTTTGGCATATTCACATGCCGCTGCAAGCGAAGTATCAAATGCACGGCGATTCTGAATGCCTGTTAGCGGGTCTATCATGGACTCTTGTCGAACGCGCCTGAATTCAGTACGCAGGTTAAACAGGTCTTCGTTGGTTTTTGCCAGCTCTTCTTGCAGGCTGCGACTGACAGCCTGCATGCGCACGGTTTCATTAATTAGCCGGGTCACAATATCCGTCGCATCCGATGAGTCATCATCGGTTAATTGTTTGGCCGCCACACCAAGATTTTCCTGATAGACCTGCGATTCCTGACTCACCTTATCCAGCGAACCCCGAGTGGATTCAACCATACCGGACAAAGCCTGGCGCACATCTTTCAGCATCTGTTCATCGGTGTCACTGATAAAATTGTGGTACAGCGCATTCACCTGCGCATCGGTGAGATCTTTGGCATTTTCACGCAATTGATCCAGGGCCTCGCTCAATTGCGGGTTTTGCCCGGCAACATATTCGTACAACACGGCATAATTAACCGGATTGGCAGGCAAGGCGAACTGATTCGCCAGCGGCAAAGCAGCCCGTGCAATTTGTGTGGCCTCTTCCAGACTCTCTGAATATTCGATACTCACTGTCGCTATCCCCCTGGCAACAACGTGCAAAACCACATTAAAAAAACAATAATCAAAATTCTGGCGACTCAGTCCAATTCCCGAATATCCGGTAACTGCCCGTTCCATGCCGTGTAGTACTTTTCCTACGAAGCATAATCGGCAGAGATTTCGATATATTTAGTTTTTGGCTTTGGAAATACGATTTGTACCAGGAGCCTGTCGGACTTAGGGGATCGTAGCGAGGAAAAGTCATTTTGAGTCCATTTTTTTGATCGTTTGAGGCGAATATTGGACATATTCAACGAAAAGGATCAAAAAAATGGGCCAAAATGAATTTTCTGCAGTAGATTCATCCTGAGTCTCCGACAGGCTCCTAGATCACCCGATCATTACCGCCATCGATGGGGATTTGCGCGCCAGTGGTTTTGGCAAACAACGGGCCAGCCAGGGCACAGGTCAGTGCTGCCACATCGTTCGAGTTAATTTCCACCTTGAGCAGGTTCTTGGTTTTGTATTCCTGCACGCTCATTCCATAATGACGCGCACGATTTTCCAGTACCTCATCGGTCCAGATGGCAGTATCGAACACTGCATCCGGATGCAGTACGTTAACGCGAATACCTTTGGGCCCCAGTTCCAGTGCAGCGATCCGCGCCAGTTGTGTCAGCCCCGCTTTCGCCACTGAATAAGCCGCAGCTCCCGGCCCTGGCGCGGTGACATTTTTTGAAGCCATGAAGACCACTGCCGGATCGATACCCCGCTCCAGATAAGGGATACAGCACTGCAATAACTGCTCGTGGCTGCTGAGGTTAATTTGCAGGCTGTGCTCCCACACGCTGCTGTCCATTTCATCGATACGACTGTTGGACGGAAAGCTGCCCGCATTACTGACCACGATATCCAGTCCACCAAAACGTCGCACAGTTTCATGCACGGCGGCTTGCAAAGCCTGAATGTCCGTCACGTCACACTGCCGCCCCACAAGGTCTGCCACTGTAAATTGCGCCTCTACCGCCGGATCAATATCCAGCGCCAGCACTGCGGCCCCCTGTGTATGCAGAGCCTCGGCACAGGCACGGCCGATGCCGCTGGCCGCCCCCGTTACCAACGCAATTTTTCCCGCAAAGGTGGGAGACTTGCCAGCCTTGCGCAATTTGGCCTGCTCCAGATCCCAGTATTCCACTTCAAAAATATCTTTTTCGTGCAATGCCTGCCAGCCACCCAGACACTCGGCACGCTGGATGGCACGCAGGGTGTGGGCGGTAATGTCGCCAATAACGGCGGCCTCTTTAACACTGGTGCCAAAAGCCAGCACGCCCTGCCCCGGCCATACAGCCCAGCGCGGAGCAGGATCGAGACAGGTAAGACCACTGGAAGCATTGCGATCAAAACAGGCACGATAATCATCACCGTAAACGCTAACCGCCACATCCGGTTCTGTATCGAGTATCAGCGGCACACGTTTGGTGCGAATAACATGGTCGGGGGTCAGCGGACCACGAGTGGCGATATCCGCCACGTTCGGCAAATTCGCAAAACCCACGGCCTCGGGGGAGGCATCCCGGCATATGATGCCAGGCACACCACGGGCGCGCGATACGGCACGACGAATGTCGGCCAGTTGCTGCAGCACAGCCGCACCTCCCGAAACCAATGATTCCGGTGGCGCGCTCGCTACCGTGGCGCCTGCTTTTGTCAGCACATCTTCCGCCATTGTCACCAGCTCAATCATGCGCTCATAACTGGCACGCGCATCGTCAGCAAAACTGAACACACCATGATTCATCAGCACCATGCCGTCGAGTTGTGACCAGTCCACACCACGCGTCAGCTCACGAATTACTTTTGCCAGCACAAAACCCGGCATGGTGTAGGGCACAATCAATATCCGGTCTCCGTACAGCTCACGAACACGCGCCTCGCCGTCCGGCGTGTTGGTCAGTGTCACCACCGCATCGGCATGGGTATGATCCACGAATTTGAACGGAATAATAGCGTGCAGAATAGCTTCGACAGACGGATTCGGCGCATAAGGGTCGCTCATCGCCGCACGTTGGGCACGTACCATGTCCGGATCAGACAGCGTGGGTAATTCCGCCATGCGTTTGAGTGTTTCGAGACATACCGGTGCAAACCCCGGAGCCTCAATAGTCGCCAGATCCCAGCCACTACCCTTCACGTACAGTATCGGTTTGTGCTCACCAAACAGGTTTGCCACTTCTGCTTTCACCGAGGTGTTGCCACCTCCATGTAACACCAACGAGGGCTCGCGGCCCAGCAATCGTGAGCTGTATACACGCATTTCAAGCGGGTTTTCCGCAAAGGAAGCCGCCGTTTCTTCGTTCCACAGGCTTTGCATTGTGGTTCCTTCTTAGTAAGGTACTGGTTTGAGTAGATGCAATCCGTTCTTTGCTGCGTATAATACGGCAAAACATGTTAACGCCCACCACTTCAAACATTTCCCCATGACCCCGGACGAATATTGCCAGGACAAAACCGCCAAAAGTGGCTCCAGCTTTTATTACAGCTTTCTGTTTTTGCCCGAGGCACAACGCAAGGCCATTACCGCTCTGTATGCCTTTTGTCGTGAAGTAGATGACGTGGTGGACGAATGCAGTGATACCCACCTCGCTCACAGTAAACTCAACTGGTGGCGCGCGGAAATTTTCGGCACTTTTGATGGCAAACCCAATCATCCCGTCTGTCAGGCACTGACCACCAGCATCGCCAACTTCAATCTGCCCAGGGAGCATTTCATCGAAATCATCGACGGCATGGAAATGGACCTGCAACAAACCCGTTACGATACGTTTGCAGAACTTAACCTGTACTGTTATCGCGTCGCCAGCGTGGTAGGATTAATGGCCGCAGAAATTTTCGGGTTTAAAAATCACACCACGCTGGACTATGCACACAACCTTGGACTCGCTTTCCAGCTCACCAATATTCTGCGCGACGTAAAAGAAGATGCCGAGCGCGGGCGTATCTATTTACCGTTGGAAGAACTGGAAAAATTTAGCGTCAGCGAACAGGACATTCTCGATAACCGCTGCACGGATAACATGAAAAAGTTACTCGATTTTCAGGCACAACGGGCATCAGACTATTATGACAAAGCCTTTGCTTTATTGCCGGAAAGTGACCGTTATGCGCAACGCACCGGCCTGATTATGGCCAGCATTTACCAGACTACGCTGGACACCATCCAGCAGGACAGCTGTCAGGTCTTGTCGCGACGTATTTCCAGCAGTCCGCTGAAAAAACTCTGGATTGCCTGGCGCACCGCGCGCGCAGAAAAACGCCACCACAAGCGCTTTAAAAACAAACCCTCACCGTCAAATGAAACCCACCTCTGAAACCAGACCGGTTATTGTGGTCGGTGGTGGCTGGGCGGGCATCGCCGCCGCCACAGAACTGGCGCGCCATGATATCCCGGTGATTTTGCTGGAATCTGCCAAACAATCAGGGGGCCGTGCGCGCAGTGTGAACGTGGATGAATTGCATGTGGATAATGGCCAACACATGCTGTTAGGCGCCTACGAATCCACGCTCGATCTGTTACGCAAAATTGGTGTCAACGAAAATGACGTGCTGCAACGCAAGCCGCTGTCCTTGCAATGGTATCGCCCCGGTAAAAAGCCGGTGTCACTCAACACACCCAATTTACCGGCACCCTTTCATCTTGCCTGGGCCCTGTTAACCCTGAAAGGCCTGTCGCTACGGAACAGGCTCTCCGCCCTGCGCTTTGCCCGGCAACTGGAAAAAACCGGCTTCACCATTGATAACGATTGCAGCGTTGCGGATTTTTTGGCGCAACACCGGCAATCCCCGGCGCTCATTCACGCCCTGTGGGAGCCACTGTGCATCGGCGCATTAAATACACACCTGCACGAAGCCTCGGCACAGATTTTTTTACGCACCCTGGGAGACAGCTTCAGCCACGCCCGGAGTGATTCTGATTTATTGCTGACCCGCGTCAACCTCGGTTCGGTTTTGCCAAAACCAGCGATGGATTACATCGAGACACATAAAGGCAGCGTACGCCTGGGGCAGCGTGTCAGTACACTGTGTATCGAAAATGGCAGCATTACAGGAGTCACCATCGACAACACCAGCATCGCTGCCAGCGAGGTGATTCTGGCCACCCCGCATACAACTGCCCGGCGTTTGTTAAGCCCGCATGGCCTATTGCAGGAAACCTGTCAACAAATGGCCCGGTTACAAGACAGGCCCATCTGTACGGTCTATTTACAGTTTGACAAGACCGTGCGGCTCGGTCGCTGGTTGCACGGATCACTGGGCACCGTCAGCCAGTGGATTTTTGATCGTGGCCTTTATGGTCAGCAGGGTTTAATGGCTGTAGTCATCAGCGGTGATGGTGAACACCTGCAATGGGACAATCAAAAACTCTGCGCACAAGTCGCCGCAGAAGTTGCCGCACAATACCCGCAGTGGCCAACACCCCGATCGCAACAGGTGATTCGGGAAAAACGCGCCACCTTTGCCAGCACAGTGAACGTCAACCAGTATCGGCCCAATGCTGAAACCGCTGTCCAGGGGTTATGGCTGGCGGGTGATTACACCAACACCCTTCTGCCCGCTACCCTCGAAGGAGCCGTGCGCAGCGGGCGCTATAGCGCACAGCAAATTATTAACGCCCACCAGCGACAACGACGCCAGCAACAGGAAAAAACATGAGCACAACCAGGGATGCGCTGTTTGCATCACGGGTAATTCTTGTCACCGGTGCCAGTGGTGCGATTGGCGGCGCAGTAGCCAAAGCCCTTGCCGCACAAGGAGCCAGTGTTGTACTCATGGGTCGCAGCCTCATACCCCTGGAAAAAATCTATGATGCCATCGTCGCCGCAGGCCATCCTCAACCGGCTATTTGTCCACTGGATTTTGCCACCACGACATTAGAAGATTTTCAGCAAGCCGCCAGAATGATCCGGCAGGAATTCGGCCGACTGGATGGCCTGTTACACGCCGCCGCCACCCTCGGCAGCCTCACTCCCGTGGAGCATTTCGATGCAGAACTGTGGTCACGCGTATTGCAGGTGAATCTCACCGCGCCCCTGTTACTGACTCGCGCCTGCCTTCCTTTGTTAAAAGCCGCGCCCGATGCTGCGATTCTGTTCAGCACCAGTGAAGTCGGCCAAAGAGGGCGTGCCTATTGGGGTGCCTATGGCGCTGCCCAGGCGGGTATTGAAAACCTGAGCCAGACACTGGCTGATGAACTGGAAACCAATACCGCCGTACGCGTCAACAGCATTGACCCCGGCCCGGTGCGCAGCCGGTTGCGCGCCCTCGCTTATCCCGGTGAAAACCCCAACACCCTGCCTGATGCGGAAACAGTGATTCCTGCCTACCTGCACCTCATAGGACCCGCTGACAGCACAAGCGCTTCAGGGCAGCGTATCTGCGTTACGGACAATAACTCTCTTGTTTGACCGGGAGTTTCGATTTTTCTGATACCGTCAGAAAATCTGCCTTTGCGGCAGAATCCAGGCTAACGTGGCCAAAAATCACTCTTCCACAGCAACAATAATCTGCCGGTTTTTTGACGGTTCTCCGTCACCTGAAAAAACAGGCATCTCTAACTCACTGTTTCATAAATATTTTCACCCTTTTTAGTCAAAACTGGCATAGAAATCGCTAGTCAGCGCTGAAACACTGAAAACAATATTTTCTAACAATAGACAGGGAAGAACTATGGCTAATCCACAATTTACCAATGTACGCACACTACCTTTACGCAACGATACCGGCAGCCTGCTGCCCCTGTTCGATGACCAGCACATGCATGCGCAAAAACCGGACGGTGGACAACTACTGCATTTATCCAATCAGTTGCAAACCAGTCTGGATCTCGATGACGTTCTCAACCAGTTCAGCGATGAAGTTAAACCCTTTGTCGCACATGATTACCTGGGTTACAGCAATGATGAAAAAAGCTGTGTCTTTTCCACGGGAAAAAATGCACAACATCGCCTCAATTACCAACTCACCCTGCAAGACGGGCACCTGGGTAAACTGGTGCTGTCACGCAAATGTAAATTCACCGAAAAAGAAACCGGGAGAGTTGAACACCTGATTGGTGCGCTATTGTATCCCCTGCGCAATGCGTTGATGTATCGCGAAGCCATTCATGCCGCACAAAAAGATGCGCTGACCGGCGCAGGCAATCGTGCCGCGCTCAACGAAGCACTGGCACGTGAAATTGAAGTGGCACAACGCCACAAGCGTACGCTGGGAATGATTATTCTTGATATCGACCACTTCAAAAAAATCAACGACACTTATGGTCACAGTACTGGTGATTGCCTGCTAAAGGCATTGACACGCACCGCAGAAAAAACCATTCGTATGTCAGATCAGTTGTTCCGCTACGGTGGGGAAGAATTTGTTGTGTTATTGCCGGAAACCGGATTGAAAGGTGTAAAAAATCTTGCAGAGCGTATTCGCCGTAATATTGAAGCACTGAACTGTGTTTGTAACAACAATCACATTAAAATGACCGCCAGCTTCGGCATTGCCACCCTGAATGTCGATGAAAATGAAGAGTCTTTTTTTATTCGTGCCGACAAGGCTCTGTACAAAGCCAAAGATGGTGGCAGAAACTGCGCACGGGTTGCCGAATGAACTGCCCCGCACAAGCCGGGGAGGTGTAAGCACACTGGCCTGCGCCAGAATGATGGTATTCGTAATCAGGGGTGTGCTAAAAAATATCGTCAGAGGGTGTGTGTTTTTGTTTTCGTTGAAAACCATTCCGACCTGGAAAAGTCGGCCACAGATTACGTAAATTACGTTTTAACATTTTCCGCAGTGTTCTGCGCAACGGATCACCACGCAAGCGTCTGGCAATCTGTGCATAACACAGCATTTCCTTGATATTCAAGGCCCGGCGTCGGGATTTTTGACCCAGCTCTTTGACCGTTTCAATATCCGCCCGTCGTTTGTCATAATCAGTTTTCCAGTTCGCAAACGTCGTCGAACGCCAAAGCTTGTTAATGATCGACACATAATTTTTTCGCGTATTTCCCAAACATGCAACAGCGGCCGTTTTTTCCACAATGGGCACGTCTCGTAATTTTGACTGTCCGATATTGTCCATGCGTGCGCGTAACACCGGGCTGATTTTGGACAGGTTCTGGTTTTCTGCAAAGGCTCCCTGCAAACATTTCCTGCGAAACTCTTTTGACTTGAGGTGCCCCGAAATATGCTCCAGTTTTTCAAAAGGGTTTAATGCATCTTTTTTTATTCGGGAAGTTATCCGGGAATCTTCTTGCAACGACTGATACACATTTCGCCAAAAACAGGCTTTCAAAAAAATCTCGGCAATCGTGCCGCTTTTCACCGTTTCAAAATAATCGCGATCATTTAGCCATTCCAGCACAGCACCGTCAGCAGCCAACTCATCCCTGCGTGCGGCAGGTACGGTAAACCCGGCAAACAACGGAGCATAAAACGAAAAAAACCAGCGTAGTGGAAATTCACCAAAATGTCTGCGTGTTTGCAGTGCATCCTGATATTTGCACCACAACAAGCGTGTGCGATAAATCCAGTGTGTGAGACGAAACCGTCCACTGGCATATTGACCAAGCCGACGCATGACCTCACCACGGAATTGTGCTTCCGACAGCGTCTGTAACATGGGCATACCGACCACCAAAGTATTAAAGGTCAAAAGAGGAAAACCAAATTGTGGTGTTGCTTCGATACGCAGCTCATACTGATCGGTCAATACCACATTCCTGATTGTCGGGCGCTCCGTGCACTTGCGCACCCCGGCAATCAGGGAATGCATGGCAGGTGCCAGTTCTTTGGATATTTTCAAGCCCTGCACACGCGGAAAGTGTAATTGAAATATTTGCAGACTGAAAAAAAGACAAAACAATAAAACGACAACCCAGATATCCACCACTAACCAATATTCCATTAACCAGTGTTCTGTGTTTTTAATATTGGGCAGCTCTTCGAGCAACACGCTGGCACCTTCAAAAACAAGCCAGGGAAACAGGAAAAGAAAGAAATAACCTGGCAGTATCAATACGAGTGCGATGCATAAATACCCTCGCGGATAACGTTCAGAAAAAGTATTAACCCATACTGACCTGCGGGATACCCCTGAGTCTTTCCGTCGAATGAAATCTTTGTTTGACATCATCAACTCCCCCACACCTGTTTACGATATGCCATTATTACGTACAGCGGTATCGAAATAAAAAAGTCACCGTTGTGACAGGATTCACAGTTTTCCGAAACTCCGGAAAGCTGCCACCTTAGCAGAATTAGAGGACGGAAGTTGACTTTAAAACAAGCGGAAAGAAAAAACTGAGGAAACGATCACTCTTCACAAAACAGACAAATGTGCACCAAACAACAGTCCGCACAATCAGGGCGTTTTTTACAAACGTCTTTGGCATGGCGCACGATGAGCGCATGGTATTCATTGAACACAGCAACATCCATTTGCAGGCCGGTTTCAAATTGATGCCTCAACACTTCATAGTTCGCATCACTCGCAAGTAATTTCAAACGTGAAAAAATCCGCCGTGTGTAGGCATCAATCACAAACACGGGTCGCTCAAAAGCATACAACAAAATATCGTCTGCTGTTTCCGGACCAATGCCGTTAACCGCCAATAATTGTTTGCGTAACGCATCCGTATTAATACATGACAAGCAGGGAAATTCACCCGCATCAATGTACCACTGGCAGTAATTGCGCAACCGCTGCGCTTTGAGATTAAAATATCCGGAGGGCTTCAGGCATTCGACCAGTTCTGACAACGGAGCTTCAAGAATGGCCTGTGGTGTCAGACATGACCGGGATTCAAGTCGGGCGATGGCGCGTTCAACATTAGTCCAGGCAGTATTTTGAGTGAGGATGGCACCCACCATAACTTCAAAAGGTGTTTCTGCCGGCCACCAGTGCTGACGGCCATAATGTTTTAACAGTTTTTTATAGACCTGGGTAAAGGTCATCGCAAACACCTGTCAGCGTCGGCCTTTTGTCGCTTTACGTGCGCTGCCCGCATGCTTTTTACCCGTAGAGTGTTTACCAGAAGCGCGTTTACCCGAAAACTGCTTGCGTGAAAAGCCACCGCGTGTTTTATCCCCACGGGTCGCTTTTGCCGCCAGTCCCACACTTTTCCGCAAGGCATTAACAGCATCATCGGGCAAATCTTCCCAACGGCCAGGGCGTTGCCCTCGGGGCAGTGAAACCGCGCCATAACGCACACGCATCAACCGACTGACTTGCACACCCTGGGATTCCCACAAACGGCGCACTTCCCGGTTACGGCCTTCGCGCAGGATGACGTGATACCACTGATTGGCACCGTCGCCGCCAGCCCTGGCCACCACATCAAAATGTGCCGGGCCATCGTCCAGCTCGACGCCTTCCTTCAAACGTTTCAACATGTCAGCCGTCACCTCACCTAACACACGCACCGCATATTCGCGTTCAACCTGGTGCGAAGGATGCATCATGCGATTGGCCAGATCACCGTCAGTAGTCATCAACAACAGACCACTGGTATTGAGATCGAGACGACCAATAGTGATCCAGCGACCACTGGCCAAACGTGGCAGGTGATTGAAGATGGTATCGCGCCCTTCCGGATCAGAACGGGTACACACTTCGCCAATGGGTTTGTGATAAACCAGTACACGGCTGCGGCGTTCTTTCAGGCGCGCTTGTTGCACAGGTTTGCCGTCCACAGAAATGCGGTCGGTTTCAGAGACACGATCACCCAGCGTGGCAACCTGATTATTAACCTTGATGCGACCGGATTTTATCCACTCTTCCAGTTCACGGCGTGAGCCGTAACCTGCGCGCGCCAAAACCTTTTGCAGCTTTTCGTTGGCAGGGGTTTCGCTCACGCCGGATCGGCAGCAGTCACTGCATTTTGTTCTGCATTTTGTTCTACGTTGTTCAGCTCAGTCGTTTCTTCAGGAGCAGGTGTTTCATTCAGCGTCGCATCAGCATCAGAAACGGTCAATGAGGTTTGTTCGCCGGTGTCTGTTTCATCGCTCTCTGTTTCAGAGATATCAATGTCTGTTGGTACCGTGCCTTCGGCGCTATCCTCGATACTGTTTTCATTCGTGTTTTCAATATTTTTATCGGCATGCTCAGAGCCGGGCTCGGTCAAATCCAGTTCGGCATTAATGGAATCAATATCACGGATTTCTGCCAGCGTGGGCAGGTCACTCAACCCCTTCAAACTGAAATAATCCAGAAACTGTTTAGTGGATGCATACATGGCAGGTTTACCCGGCACATCACGGTGTCCCACGACTTTCACCCAGTCACGCTCCATCAGGGTTTTTATGATGCTGGTGCTCACACTCACACCACGAATATCTTCAATTTCACCACGCGTAATCGGCTGCCGGTAAGCGATCAATGCCAGGGTTTCCAACAAGGCACGCGAGTAACGCACGGGCTTTTCTTCCCACAAACGCGCAATCCACTGGGCATTTTCCTGTTTGGCCTGATAACGGAAACCACTACCCACCTCCACCAGCTCCACACCACGGGATGCACATTCATCAACCAGTGCTACCAGTGCATCATTCAATTCTTCACGCGACGGCTGGTTTTCATCCATAAACAGGTTCAGCAGACGATCCACCGACAACGGCTGGCCTGCTGCCAGCAATGCGGCTTCCACAATATTCTTGATTTTCGCCGAATCCAGTACTACGGCACCCAGTGACACCGGGGCGGACATTTCATCGGCTGATGATGCCCCGGGTGCTGACTCGACATCCGTCGCATCCTGTATTTCCGTCGTTACAATTTCAGAGTTTGATGACATAACATAACATCCAATAGATATATCGTGCGGTAATTAACTGCTCGCCCGGAGTTTAATGTGAATCGGTTCGTAAGGTTCGGTTTGAATCAGCTCGATCAGGGATTCTTTAATGAGTTCCAGAATGGCCAAAAAAGTCACCACCAGACCCAGGCGTCCTTCCTCTGGTGAAAACAGTGTGGAAAATTCAGTGAATTTTTCACTGTCCAGTTGACCCAGCACATCTGACATACGTTCGCGTACCGACAGTAGTTCCATACTCACCTGATGACTGGTGTTCAACTCCACGCGCACCAGTACATCTTTAAACGCGCTGAGCAGTTCGCGCATATCCACTTCGGGTTCGGGTTTGATCAGTTTGAGATCCGGCGTTTTTGCCGAAGCCTGAAACACCTCACGGTTCATGCGAGGCAGGCTGTCGATGTCTTCGGCGGCCTGTTTGAAACGTTCATATTCCTGCAAACGTCGTACCAGTTCAGCACGTGGATCTTCCTCATTATCCTCTTCCACCGGACGCGGCAACAGCATGCGCGATTTGATCTCCGCAAGCATGGCCGCCATCACCAGATAATCCGCCGCCAGCTCCAGATTCAGCGACTTCATCATCTCCACGTACTCCATGTACTGGCGGGTGATTTCGGCAATGGGGATATTCAGCACATCCAGATTTTGGCGACGAATCAAATACAACAACAGATCCAGCGGCCCCTCAAAGGCCTCCAGAATCACCTCCAGCGCCTCCGGCGGGATATACAGATCTTTGGGCAGAGTCGTCATTGCCTCGCCCTGTACCACGGCAAACGGCATTTCCGCCTGGGCGGCTTGCTGCCCCGGCTGGTCTTGAGTGGGTAGCTCTTGTTCGTGGGTGTCAGTCATGGAATTACTTCAGATTGGTGGAGCATCGTTTCCGAAGGGTAAGTGTCCAGTGTCCAGGGGCGAGTGTCCAGGAAAATCGTCGGTCATTTCACGCCTCTCCCCCGTGCTGCTGGCCTCTCGATACTGTTTTAGCGATAACCCAGCCCCATGGCAACACGCACCTCTTCCAGGGTATCCCGCGCCACATCCCGTGCGGCTTCAGTGCCCTCGGCAATGATATTGCGCACCAGTTTGGGGTCTTCGGTAAAGTCTCTGGCCCGTTCACGAATGGGTGCCAACTCCTTGAGCACCGCATCAATCATCGGTTGTTTGCAGTCCAGACAGCCAATGCCCGCAGAACGACAACCTTCCTGCACCCATTTGCGCGTATCGTCGTCGGAATAGACCTCGTGCAACGGCCACACCGGACATTTGCCGGGGTCACCGGGATCGGTGAGTCTCACCCGTGCGGGGTCCGTGGGCATGGTGCGCAGGGATTTTTCCACCACCTCGGGCTCCTCGCGCAAGGGGATGGTATTGCCGTAAGATTTGGACATTTTCTGCCCGTCCAGCCCCGGCATTTTCGAGGACTGGGTCAACAGCGCCTGCGGCTCAGGCAAAATAATCTTGCCACCGCCTTCGAGAAAACCAAACAGGCGCTCGCGATCACCGAGGGTGATATTGCCCTGGGATTCCAGCAAAGCCTGCGCCGTTGCCAATGCCTCGTGATCGCCCTGCTCCTGAAATTTTCGTCTCAGCTCATTATAAAGTCTGGCATTTTTCTTGCCCATTTTTTTAATGGCAGCCTCGGCCTTCGCCTCGAAATCCCGCTCGCGACCATAAAGATGATTAAACCGGCGCGCCACCTCGCGGGTCAGCTCCACATGCGCCACCTGATCCTCACCCACCGGTACCTGCCCGGCCTTGTAAATCAGAATATCCGCACTTTGCAGCAGCGGATAACCAAGAAAACCGTAAGTCGCCAAATCCTTTTCTTTCAGCGCCTCCTGCTGGTCCTTGTACGTCGGCACCCGTTCCAGCCAGGAAATCGGCGTCATCATCGACAACAGCAAATGCAGCTCGGCATGCTCCGGCACCTGGGACTGAATAAACAACCTGGCCGAACCGGGATTCACCCCCGCCGCCAACCAGTCAATGACCATCTCCCACACACTGTTACCGATCACCGACGGGTCTTCGTAATGCGTGGTCAACGCATGCCAGTCGGCCACAAAAAAGAAACATTCGTACTCGTGTTGCAGGCGCACCCAGTTTTGCAACACGCCGTGGTAATGGCCAAGATGCAACTTCCCCGTGGGCCGCATGCCCGATAACACTCGCTGGTACTGACCTGGAACCGAACTCAAAATTTTCTCCCCTTAAAAAATGACACGACTTATAACCTGAAATTCACCTCTACCATCATTCCGGCGAAGGCCGGAATCCAGAAAGTGGTTAAAACTGCTGGATCCCGGCCTTCGCCGGGATGACGAACAGAAAACTCAATATCCTTCAACAAAACGCTTTGTCAGCCTACCCCTGCCAAACCAAACAACAGACCTTCAAACAGTCGCATCGGCGGTCCCAGAATAGTACCCAGCATACCTGTCGCCAGCAGTCCCACCAGAATGAACAGACCATAGGGCTCAATGCGGCTCAGCTTCCACGCCCACGGCCCCGGCAACAGCCCCGCCAGCACCCGACCACCATCCAGCGGCGGAATGGGCAATAAATTGAGCAGCATGAGAATAGCATTGATGGCAATACCCGCGCCGCCCATGTAGATCAACGGCCAGGCCAGCGATGGCATACTGGTACCAAGCACAAAACCCAGCTTCATGATTAACGCCCACAGAATCGCCATCAGCAAATTGGAAAACGGTCCGGCAATGGCCACCAACGCCATATCACGCCTGGGGTTTTTCAGATTCTCCCAGGTGACCGGCACCGGTTTGGCCCAACCAAAAATAAAGCCCCCCAGCATCATCAACACAACTGGCACTACCACCGTACCGACGGGATCAATATGTTTAAGAGGATTGAGCGTCAAACGCCCCAGCATCATCGCCGTGGGATCACCCAGCTTCTTTGCTACCCAGCCGTGTGCCACTTCGTGCACGGTAATTGCGAACAGCACCGGCAACGCCCACACCGCCACACGCTGTATTGTGGTTAATTCATCCATCGAGAGATTATATCCGGTTTGCGGGCAGCCTGGCTTGCTATTTGTAATACCTGATATCCTGCAAGTGCTCGTGCTTGCAGGATCCAGATAATATGCAAACTGCCGGAATAAACGACCCCGCGTCAAGCTGACGGGGTATTAAACCCAAAGAAATTAATGCCACACCGGCGAAGGCCGGTGTCCAGGGGTTTCACCAAAATCAGGCGCTCCCGGGCGAGCTGCGGGGAATTGAACTCATAGAGATTAAACCCACACTTCACAAAAAATTGATTTTTATAGATATTTTTTTATGCCTGACACAGACAGAATATGAATTTCGTAGCCCGACACAAGCAAGAGACAAATAACCGAAAAGCTACATGAAGACCCCGAGCTGAAGCAATAAAAACCCCGCAGCAAGCTGGCGGGGTACCACGCTACAGACAACAAGAAACCGGACCAACAAAAATACAGCAAACTCTATACAAGAATTTATGGGGTAGCAGCAAGCTTCTTAAAACGGTAGGTATTTTTATCTACATGATATCCCAGCCTGTCTTCAACAGTCTTACCGGTAAACATTCCTTCAAAAATCGCCCTGAGTTCAGCATTATCTTTGACAGAATCACCTTTGAAATAGGTATGCTCTCTGCCAATATCATCAGCTCCGGTAACATCAATATAATAAGCATTGGACGAGTTTAATTTTTTTGTGTACTGCCCCAGGCGTGCCAGCTGTTCATCACCAGGTTTGATGCGTGATGCAGCAAGTGCGCTGTCGTTTTCATTAATGACAACATAACAACGATTTCTTACATCCAGCTTGTCGACCCACTCTTTATGATTTTTGTTATTGGTATCTGCGGCCACCAGGCAAACATTATCAAAGACCAGTCGTCGGGTACGGCTATCCGTTGTCAGCAACGTGTGTTTCAACACGTAGTTACCCATACTGTGGCAAAGCAAAGACAGTTTTGTCTGGCAGCTGTTTTCTTGCAATTGGGTAAAATATTCTCTGGCTGCCGGACTCTCGCTATCATCGGGATATTTTTTTGCAACCCTTTGGCGAATATTATCAAGCCTTGCCCTGGTCAACAGTGAATGATAATACTGTATTTTTCCAACGACACGGTTTAACGCGCCCGCAGATTGTCGCCCATCTGCCTTGTCACTCCGGTATGAAGCAGCACCTGATATTGCATTACCACCATTTGCCGGCCATGTGAAAGGAACAACGATAACGTCGTATAACCGTTCAATATCCTGAGCAGCTTTTACAACATCCTTTACATCATTGTTGTAACCATGCACAAAGAAAAGAATGCTTTTCTTTTTTTCCATCGCCATTTCGAATATTTCACAGGCAACTTTAAGACTTCCATGCCAGTCAGCTTTGACATCGATATCAATTTTGTATTTTTTCTTGAGTTCCTTAACCGTTTCTACGGAAAGTTTGTCTGTAACAGGTTTTGTAACCCACGCCTTACCCTTTTTTTCCATCTCAACAACTGTTATTTCCTGTGCACCTTTTGTATTAGGGTTTTTGCCAAAGATATCTAACCCTTTCTTTTTTATATTTATTTCGCGATTTGTAATGAGATACATACTCTCCTCCGGTAGTCTTGTCAGATTATGAATATTTTCATTTATGCGTTTTCAAAGTACCCGACTTATCATTTTTCAAGTCCGCTCATTTCGCAAAATCACTTCACAAGCTTATGTCATCAGGTCACTTTTTGCACAACAAACATTGTGGAGTTCAAAATTAACACTGCCAACCCCAAATAACCAACTCCTGGTTAATTTTCGGTAATTTTTAACATAACACGGATACAAGGCGATACAGGCATTTCACTCTGAACCAAATCTACCTGGCAACAAAGCGCGAGTTGTTTCAGGTGCTGAAAATGAAAAGGTAGCGACGACGTGCCGGGCTACTATGCCGTCATACATTAAGGAACGTGCACGTTCCTGAGGAATAGAAATTGAATACTTGTACAAGTGGCGCTCTGATGAGCCAGGCACTGAATGCCTGAAATGTACAACAGGGTGACAAGAACCTGGACGGAGTACCAGCCATCAGTGAAAAAGGCCAGTAAACACATAGACTGGAATTACGATGAAGATCACAGCCAGAAAAGATGAAAAATGACGCTAAAGACCCTGGGAAAAGTAGCCCGGCAGGCTTGCCAGAGCGTCGGTGACTTTGTCAGAAAACTACCCGCGGGAAATAATGCTCACTCCAATGCGCTGCAAACCCGATTTCCAATACCGGCCCGGGTCTAAAACCGGGCCGACATCGATAAAAACAACTATTATTTGTTATTTATACTTGTATTTGACTTTGACTTTCTTGAAAGAGATGTAGTAAAGGAAACGATGCGTAGGCGGTATGTTGCCATTCATTTCTCCGTTCGGAATATCGAGGAAAGACAGGTTGAGATTTATCTTGCTCGGGTATACCACACCTTCTGAGGCCTTCGACGGGTTGAATACTTCACCAGAGGTTGTACGTACTACACCATCATCGCCACGAAACTCTTCAGAAAGTAAAATATGACCAGCCCACAGGGAGCCTTTCGGGCCAACAAAAGGCAGGGATCCCGATGCATCAGGGAAGGGATTTTCAAAACGCTCACCGTTAAGGGTAATCTTTGCCGGACCCCAAATGGCGAGCTGGGCAAAGAACGTTGGAGTCACTGGTCCACCAACGCCGGTATCACCATGCAAATAAACATTGGTAGTGATCGGATCATTCAGAACCTCCGTCACCGTATCCCGGGACGATCCTATACGGATTCCGGTCGCGTGAGCTGGTGGCCCAAATGTATTCTGTTTGTATGTCCAGTGACCATGTTCATCTTCCCATCTGGCCGTGATCCTGCCGGTGTTGGCGATAGGATCTATCTCCAGTCTCGCGTGGCCCTTTATGGGCGTAATTTCTTCACCCGCCCAGTCAAAAGAATCGACAGGTTCTGCGGGAACACCGTTGACGTCGCTGGTGACAGGGCCTGTGACCTTGCGGATGCGCATCGGATTACTGGCCTTGATGGAAATGCGTGTACTGCTTTTTACACCCGGGGCCGCAACATTTTCTTCGCCGACTCCATGGGCAGCGGCACCGCTGGTCCATACCGCAAGAGCCAGCCCGCTGGCAAAGATGCCAAAATATACTGAGTGTTTCATTTTGAGTATTCCCTCTTTCATTTATCGATAACCATCATGTTGCTTGACCACAAGCCCGGCTGCTGGCACAAAAACCTGCCAACTGTTCGTTACTATTTATTTGGTAATATTACGGCTTGACCTTCGTACTATTCGCTGAGTCAAACAACACATTTTGCGGTATTCTGTTGCGTATTTGCAATCAATGCAATTAGGAATTTTACTTACTGGCCAGAGGCAACAAACGATAACGTCTTTTCTTCAACGATAAATATAATGCGTTTTTTGTTTCGTTTAACACTTTCCAAATCCATAATTACCCGATTCATTAATGACTTGTGCTCCCGCAGGTAGAAAATTACTTCCAGCCTTCTTTACCAGGGATTCGATGTCTTCCATTATTTTTTTGATTTGTGTGTCAGACAACTGAAGGTTGTCTGTTTCCTGAAAATTGTTGAAAACACTCAACACATTATATCCACCGTAAATTTTCCGTTAGGGACGCGCACGTAATAACATCCCGATCTGGCGCTCATATTTAGTCTGTATTTGTTCGTTCTGATTGCTTACAGGGATGTAGGTAAGGAGCGTGAGCATGGATGCGGAAGCTTTGAACAAAAGTGCAGGAATAGTTGTTCTGTTTCGAGCTTTTGTGATTGAAGAACGGGCATCAACAGTAGGCGCTTTAGGCGAAGACGGGCTGAAGATGAGATGCAAGATCGGGATGTTATTGCGTGCACGTCCCTTAGCAACATGGTGTCAAAACCCGCCTTTATTTAATAACCCTGAAATAACATTTCAGAAATAACATTAAATGAACCGTCTTTGATCACTGATGTTAGCGACAGATATTTTTTCCTTTTCAT
>JAADIL010000082.1:4387-4769 GCA_013151355.1 Gammaproteobacteria bacterium | reverse complement strand
ACGGCCTGTTGAAGAATGTGTTGACGAAGTCATCGGTTTGTTGCGCGAGCGCGGTATTCTTGAGAAGGTTTGAATCCATTCTAAAACACCCCCAGCCTGAAAAAACAATGAGTATTTAACGCAAAAAACGCAAAGTTGACTCTTTTTTTTGCGTCCTCTGCGTCTTTGAGACCTTTGCGTTTATAACACGTCATTTGTTAATGCCACTACAATGCAGCCTGCTGCTGATGTACTACTAATGAGGTGCTTGTCCGGTGGCTAAGGATCGCTCGAACAATAACTGTCTCATTAGTGAACTGGCCCGGTTTTTTTGAGCGTGTACAAGACTCTGGTGGAACCGCTACGCTTGTTCCACCCTACCTGCATACATCACTGAAGTTGA
>JAADIL010000082.1:0-4354 GCA_013151355.1 Gammaproteobacteria bacterium | reverse complement strand
GATCAGGGGAGTGATTTGTTTGTTCCGTCTCCTCAAACACAAGGTAAAACCGCAGGGTGGAACAAGCAAGCGTAGCGGTTCCACCAAAAGGTCAAGGGAAGAACATCAGTCCTTTACAATCTGTATTGCTCTCGACCCAACCAAAAAGCGACAGTTATTGTTCGAGCGATCCTTAAACACCTGGATTCCGGCTAAAAGCATGCCGGAATGACGGTGTTTTCAGTAAAAAGTGCTAACGGAGTGATTTAGCGCTTAATTCACATTTAATGACATTGGCGCCCATTTTTTTAACTATTTCATTTCATCATATTTGGTGCAGCGTCAGGCCCAGTTCATCAGTTCATCGGCTATTTCACCCGATTGCGGATTGGTAATTACCGCTGTACTGGCCATTTCCGGTTTTAACCAGGTTTCTCCCACCCGCTGCAAGTCTTCCAGTGTGACGGCCAGGATACGCTGGCGGTGCTGGTGACGCTGTTTCGGGGTGCGGCCGTAAAGTGCGTTGTGGAAGGCGTCTTTGGCTTCGCCGGCCGGGGAGGACGGTTTGTCCAGGCTGCCGATGACACCAAGAATGGCTTCTTCCACCTGACGCCACTCGTGTTTTTCGGTCAGTAACCAGTCAATCGAACGATCAAAATCATTCAATGTTTCCACAAGTCTCGGGTCACGGTAGGAATAAAAGCGAAAGCTGGCGCTGTCGGAATCATGGCTGGCACCGCCGCCGTAGGCACCACCCTGCTCACGAATAACACGATGCAGGAATCCGTTGCGTAAAAAGCCGCCGAGTACGGCCAAAGCGGCTGCATCGGGATGAGCAACGGGTACTGTCGGGTAGGCTTTGGCGCAAAAATTTACCGATGTGCTGGTGGTCCAGAGTTCCTTCACAGTTTCACGTTTGTTCGGTAAGGCAAACGGTGCAGGGTTTTCCTGTTTGCTGGTGGCCCAAAGTGCATTGCAATCCTGCTGCAAGGCATCCAGGTTTTCATTTTCACCGACTAATAAAAACTGACAGAGACTGCTTTGTAACACGTTGTGCAATGCGGCCATTTTTTCAGCCAGTCGGGATAATGTGGTTTTATCATCAAGACTGTCATCCAGCTGTTTGATATTGGAGATACTCACTAAACCGGACAGGCGATATTTCAGTGCCGCAGCCGGACTCATTCCCGAACCGGCGGCTTGCATGGCCAGCATGTGACCACGACCGGTAATGCCTTGTTCGCGACTGGCGCGTAACTGTGCCATGAGTTCCCGAACGCGATCGTGTTCATCAAAGCGTGTGTTATGGAAAATATCACGCATGAGTTCACTGAACTCGTGGTGATTACGTGCAAGCGCCTTGCCGGATAAAATGAAATGGCCGCTGCTGTTTTGCTCGTTATCGATGGCCCCACGTAACGCGGTGTAAGCACCAATACCGCCACTCACACTACTTTGTAATGCCTGCATGGTGAGATAGTCGCGTTTATCGCAACCGAGTTCTGTCAGACAATTGGTGTAGTAAGGCAGGATGGCCAGCAGCTCATCATCCATTTTTGGCAAATCAACAATTAACTGCTGATAAACAATGCCGTTGGTGCCTTGTTCAAAACTGTGAGTCGGTCGTCCCTGTATCGTGGTTTTTTTGCCGGTGGCGATATTGAGTTGATGCGGTACATCTTCCAGTCCTACTTTGGGCAGGATGCTTTCATCGTCTTGCTGGTTTTGGCGTTTTTCCAGTTGCCCGGCGAGTTGCACAACATTTTGTTGTTCCTCTTCACTGAGGCCAGCCCTGATTTTTGCCAGACGGGTTGCTTCTGCGGTATCGCGACGGGCATTCAATTGTGCATCGGGTTTTAATGTCAGGCGGACACGATGGGGGTTATCCAGCAGTTGCTCCTGAATCAGGCGGGTGATAAACGTCGGGTCTTTAATGTCCGAGCGCAACTGTTTGAGCACGGGTTCCAGGTTGAAGGCTTTCAGGGTATCGCCATAGTGCACGGCAGTGGGCAGTGCATCCAGAATCAGTTGCAGTCCATAAGGATAGGAATCACCGGTAATTTCACGCTGTTGCAATTCCAGTTGGTGCAGTACGGCTTCAACACGTTGTTGAGGGATACCTTCATCGACCACTTTTTGCAGGGTTGAGATAATCAAATCTTCAATGGCTTGCATGTTGTCCGTATTGCTGCCTTCCACGCCGCAAATAAAAGTCATTTCTTTGTTGGAGTTATCCAGACCACAAAGAGGAGAGGGTGCAGTGCCGAGGTTTGTCGTTTCCAGTGCATGTTGCAGGGGAGATGCACTGTCTTCCAGCAAAACGCCTTCCAGCAATTCTGCGGTGAGCGCCGTGCGTAAATCTGTGGAGGAGCCCAATAACCAGTTCACCACAATGTGCGTTTTGTCACCATCCTGTTCGGATTCGTCCAGGGCATAAAACTCTTCTACGTTAAGTGGTGCCACAAAACGTTTTTCATCAGGCACAAAAATATGTTCGTTTGATCGCTGGAATTGACTCAATACCCGTTCTTCAAATTGTTGCTGCAATTCCACTGCGGGGATGTCGCCGTAAGTCATGAAGATGGCATTGGAAGGATGGTAGTGTTTTTTATAAAAAGCCCTGAGTTCGGCATAACTCAAATCGGGGATGTCTGCGGGTTCACCGCCACTGTTAAAATGATAAGTATTGGTGGGAAAGGTATATTTTGTCAGCGCTTGCCACAAGATGCTGACGGGTGAGCTCATGGCACCTTTCATTTCATTGAAGACGACGCCTTTAAATGTCAGTTCGCTGTTGGGGTCATCCGGTGTTGCAAATTCAATGCGGTGACCTTCCTGGGCAAAATCCAGTTCATCCAGGTTGGAAAAAAACACGGCATCCAGATAAACATCGAGCAGGTTAAAAAAGTCTTTGCGGTTTTGACTGGCAAAGGGGTAGGCCGTCCAGTCGCTGCTGGTAAAGGCATTCATGAAGGTGTTGAGCGAACGCCGGATCATCATAAAAAACGGGTCGCGTACCGGATAACGTTGGCTCCCGCAAAGGGCAGTGTGTTCGAGGATATGTGCAACGCCACGAGAATCGGTGGGTACGGTACGCAAGCCCACCAGAAAAACATTTTCGCTATTGTTTGCCGCAAGGTGAAAATGTTTTGCGCCGGTGTTGATATGTTCAAACTCGTCAATGCTCAGGTTCAGTGACTCGACGAATTCTTGACCAAGGTGACGAAAACCGGGATGGCCTGGAATTTCGTGCGTTGTGCTTGCGGGTGTGCTCATTAACAGGTCTCGTGGTTGGCGGCTCGCGCAAATTTGCTGATGCCGCGTGAATAGTTGTAGAAACGATTATGGGTTTATATCGGAGTGATGGCTGGATCGTGTCACAGCTCCAGGCCGTTGAGCATTTTCGCATAGGCCTGGAGATACGACCATTCATGTTTGACGAGAACAATATCTTCCTTGATTGGCATCAGCATGAATAAATCGTCGATCACGTATTGCATTGAGAGTAGTACAGCGGCACCGGGTACGGTAGCCAGTGTTTCTGCCGCAGCCTGTTTGCGGGTAAATTTTTTGTCCAGGTTGAGGTCTTTGGCCATTTGTCGCAGCTGGCTCATTTTCAGCACCGTCAATCGTATGTTCAACGGAATATGTCGGCCTTTGCGGGCAATGCGGGATTTTGCCAGATCTTCCAGAATCTTGCGATCCGGGTCAAAGGGTGGAACGTGCAGGGTGACTGATTGCGGACGGGCTGCGTAGTGGCTGAAATAAATGCTGAATTCGTGGCCGCCAAAACGGGACATCAAATCCCGGGAAATCAGCCGCGTTGACTTTGGGTTGAATTCCGCCAGCAGTTTACGTTCGGTTTTGGTGAGCGGTTCCAGCAGTTTGGCAAGCAGTGTTTGTACGGGTGAGGGCGAGGTTGCTTCGCTTTTTCCCTGTCGACGCTGCTGCGATAAACAGGCGTCAATTTCTACGAAACCCGGGCGATTGAAGGCCAGGAAGGTGGTGGTAGCGTCAATGTCTTTTTTGCTAATCAGTGTTTTCAGGCTGTCGATACCTCGTTCGTCCAGCCCTGTGACGGACAGTTCCCCGGTTAATTTGCGGCCACGCGGGCGTGGTGGCACCTGGTCCGGTTTCGCTATTGTTTGTGCTTGCGTCGCTGGTATTTGTGATGGTGTTTGACGGGATGGAATGTTTTCTTTGTGCGGGTCTTTGTTTTGTGGTGGTGACATGTGAGCCAGCCAGCGTTGTATGGCCAGCAAGGTCAGGAGCGTGCCCATAATTATTAGCAGGGGAACGGGGTTCATTGTTTGATAGTGTCTGTGGCCTGCTGGATTTGATATCGCATCGCGGGACAGAGTATACCCGTAATTAT
>JAADIL010000173.1:7970-8618 GCA_013151355.1 Gammaproteobacteria bacterium | reverse complement strand
CGACGTTGATAGGCTGGGTGTGGAAGCGCAGTAATGTGTGAAGCTAACCAGTACTAATTGACCGTGAGGCTTGACCATATAACACCCAAGTGGTTTGTGCTTGTGTGCTTATAATCAAGTTGACGGATATAACATAACCAGCCTTGGCTAATACTATTAATATTCAACTTCCCTAATTCGCGGGACAAGCACGTTGCTTGGCCTGCAAACAGTTTTCCTGGCGGCCATAGCGAAGTGGCACCACCCGATCCCATCTCGAACTCGGAAAGTGAAACGCTTTAGCGCCGATGGTAGTGTGGGGTTTCCCCATGTGAGAGTAGGTCACCGCCAGGTTTTATTTCAAAAACCCCATGCTCGAATGAGTATGGGGTTTTCTTTTTTCTGCCGAAAACAGATGGCATCAATATTTTTTTGTTTTGCTGCCAGCCAATTTTACGAATACGATCACTTGCAGGATTCAGGCGTCACTATTCTCGCCCATTTGCGATATCCCTGACATAATGAAGAGGGCGTGCAATTATGCCCAAATCCCTATTTCTATGGGTATATACCCGTAGCGATTGAGATTCAGGCCTGATTGCACGCCCTGTTTACTCCATGGCTGCGTTGAAATTCCTTGCAACAGAATGACTATTACGTGTCATTTCG
>JAADIL010000173.1:0-7852 GCA_013151355.1 Gammaproteobacteria bacterium | reverse complement strand
GGAACGTTGAGCCATTTTTAACAATATGCAAGAAGTAACAATCGATTTGATCGAGTTTTCTTCACTGGTGCCCATCAAGGCACTGGGTATGGTGCAGTGCCGTGAGTTGCTGGATCAGTCCGAAGTGAGTGTGGTGGCGAAAGGCGGGTTGATTTTTGAGCGGGGCACAGAGGCAAAAAACATCTTGTACGTGATGGCTGGTGAGGTGGAATTGCACATTGATGGCAAGATGGCGAAACGCATCACGGGCGGAACTCGCTTGGCCAGATTGCCTCTGGAGCAAGGCAATCATTACCAATACGCGGCACGTGCACTAACGGATGTGATATGCGTGAGCGTGGATCCCGATGCGCTGGATGTCATGCTTTCCTGGGGGCAACCTGGTGGTTATGAAGTACAGGAACTGGATAGTGCCCACGACGACGACGATGACTGGATGGCCAAATTGTTACAGGCAAAAGTTTTTCATCGTATTCCACCGGCCAACATTCAGTCTGTTTTTATGAGTATGGTGACACACCATTTTGCTGCGGGTGAAAGTGTTATTCGACAGGGCGAAGAAGGAGAGCATTTTTATATTATTCGGGAAGGCAAATGTCAGGTAAGCCGCAAGACGCGTAAAAATCCTGAAGGTATGGTATTGGCGATCCTGCAAGCGGGGGATAACTTCGGTGAAGAGGCGCTGATCTCTGGTGGCAAGCGCAATGCTTCCATTATTATGCAGACAGATGGTGTGTTGATGAGCCTGTCCAAAACGGATTTTCTGGAGCTGCTTAACGACCCGCTGTTGAAATGGGTCAGCTATGCGGAAGGCTGTGCACTGGTTGCCGATGGTGCGATCTGGATTGATGTGCGCCTGCCTGCGGAATACCAGATACGGCACATCCAGCACAGTGTGAATATTCCTTTGCCGTTGCTGCGGGTCAAATTGGAGAAACTGGATCCCGGGGTGCGTTATTTGCTTTATTGCGATTCCGGCCGCCGTGGTTCCATTGCTGCTTACCTGTTAGCGCAGCAGGGTTTTGACAGTTTTGTCCTGCAAGACTCGCTGGACAACGTGCCTGCATCGGAAATGGTGTAGTTGTTGTTCGTCCGGTATTTTTCATGTGCGCCGCTTCCGTGAATACACTCCGCAAATGAGCTTCGCTCAAACGGTTTTGGCATTATTGGCTGACGGTGAATTTCACTCTGGCCCTGCCCTGGGGCAGGCTACGGGCCGTACTCGTACGGCGGTGTGGAAAGCGATACAGGTATTGCAAAAGACCGGACTGGAAATTTATTGTGTGCGTGGTAGAGGGTATCGTCTGGCGCAACCGGTGGAGTTGTTGAATCGTGAGCGCATACTTGCGACGCTGGATGCGGGTACGCAACAGGCAGTGCAACAACTCGATGTGTATCACGAAATTGATTCCACCAATGCCCGCTTGCTGGAAGTGGCGAGACAGGGAAGGGGTTCTGGCCACATCTGCATTGCTGAATGCCAGCGTGTGGGTCGAGGGCGTCGTGGCCGTCAATGGGTGTCACCCCCCGGTGGCAATCTCTATCTTTCATTGTTGTGGCGTTTTCATGCTGGTGCGACCGCTTTGGGTGGCCTGAGTCTGGCTATGGCCGTGGCGGTAATGCGTGCCTTGCGTGAAATTGGCTTAAATTCGGCACAACTAAAGTGGCCCAACGATATTTTGGTAGATGGTCAGAAGCTGGCAGGTATTTTATTGGAGTTGGCGGGCGAAGCTACCGGCCCTTGCGCTGTGGTGGTGGGTGTGGGGTTAAATATTCGTACCCCGGCAGCAGAAATGCTGGCGGTGGAGCAGCCCTGGACGGACCTGGAGTCTGCTTTGGGAAAAACCGTGTTGCGCAATGAACTGGCGGCATCTCTGCTGAACCACCTGTTGTGTGCCATTGCCGATTTTGAACGGCAAGGCCTGGCTCCTTTCATGGCCGAGTGGGCGCAACGGGATATTTTGGCAGACAATGAAATTACCCTGGATTTGCCCACGGGTCCGTTGCAGGGTGTGGCGCGCGGTGTGGATGAAAACGGTGCATTGTTATTGGCGCGTAATGGCGAATTACAACGCCATCACAGCGGGGAAGTGTCGGTGCGTCTTTCGGCAAAAATGGACAGATCCGTCGTGCGCGGTGATGAGCAATGAGCGTGTTGTTACTGGATGCCGGGAATACCCGCTTGAAATGGGCGCTTTATGAACAGGGACAGTATTTACAACGCGGGGTATTTGCTTATGAGTGGTCGGCATTGCCCGCACAGTTTCAGGCACAGTGGGGAATGCTGGCAAACACGGGTGCTATCGAAAAACTGGTGCTGTGTAATGTAGCGGGTGACCGGTTTGAGTCACCGTTGCGCCAGTGGCTGGGTGGTCATTGTCGACAGGAAAAGGCGTTACAGGAAACAACCCCTCTGACGATAGAGAATGTGGCAGCGCAGGCGCAAGCCTTTGGCGTACAGTGTGCCTACCGGCAGCCTGCGCAACTGGGCGCCGATCGCTGGGCTGCGTTGGTAGCTGCCCGACATCATATTGCCGGTGCCTGCTGTGTGATTGATTGCGGTACTGCGTTGACTGTCGATGTGCTCAGTGCGGAAGGCGTGCATGTTGGTGGCCTGATTGTTCCGGGTATGGCGATGATGCGCCAAAGCCTGCTGGCGAATACGGCACAGATTGAGATGGGTGACGTAACGGGGACATCACTATTTTGTGTGCAGGATACAGCCAGCGCAGTGCAGGCGGGTATAATGGCTGCCGTTGCGGGTACGGTGCAACAGGTGTTGCAACAATGTCGCGAGCACGGACAGGCTCCTGTTTGCGTGATAACTGGCGGCGATGCAGAAGCACTTTTACCGGTCCTGCCCGAAGGCAGCTTGCATAAAACCGAATGGGTGCTGGAAGGTCTGGCAATTATTGTCGGTTGTAACGGATAGGTGATAGACAATGGAGTTTGTGGTGTGCGTTGGTGGAATGTGCTGTAAATGCTAAAAATCCTTTTCCTGTTTTTTTTACTGCTTAATGCCGCCTATTTTTATACGCAGTTCGACGATATGGACGAGCCCGCATCTTCTACGATTCTGAAGCAGCCACCATTGCCACAGGGCGTTGACAAACTCACTTTGCTGCGTGAGCGTGGCCTGGGTGGGGGAGATGCATCATTCCCGGAAAGAAAACCGGAGAAACCACCTGCTCAAAAAAATGCCAACAAATCGTCTGCAAAACCCGCCGTAAAGTCAGCAAAAAAACTGGCGAAAACCCCTGAACTGCAATCTCGTGAGTCCTCCTGTTTTACCCTTGGCCCCTTTGTCAGGTCTGATGTTGTCAAACGCAGTTCCAAAGCGCTTGTCGCACGAGGTGTTGACGTTAAACATCGCGAGGTGACCTCGCGCACCCCCAGAGGATACTGGGTGTATTTGCCGGCTTCAAAAAGTTACCAGGCTGCCAAACGTAAAGTCAAAGAGTTGCAGAAAAAGGGCTTGAAAGACTTGTTTATTATGGGCAAAGGTAGCCACCAAAATGCGATTTCGTTGGGTTTGTTTACGAGCAAAAGCGCTGCGGACAGTCGTTTTCAGCGAGTCAAAAAACTGGGTCTGAAAGCAGCACTGGAAACCCAGTATCGTGCCAACAAGCAGACCTGGCTGGATATGACTGTACCGGGTGGTCAACCTGCCACTGTGGCCAGCATCACCGAAATGGCCAATGGTTTACAGCGGGCCAGGTTGAGCCAGCGCAAGTGTCAATGAGGGCAGCTGACATCATTGTTTGGTTATGGTGACTTTCCATTGCGAAAGAGAGGGCAAATGCCTACAATAGCGCCCCTGATTACTGATTAACAGGCCGACGTAGCACAATTGGTAGTGCAACGCACTTGTAATGCGTAGGTTCGCGGTTCGAGTCCGTGCGTCGGCACCATTTTCTGCACCACACATCCATTGTTTAGTGATTGAACTTAACCCATCCGTGAATAAGGGGATTTTCAACAATGCAAAGTAATATGTTCGGTCGAAAAGGTTTCTGCACAGGACAGGTGCTGCTGGTGCTGGCCTTGTTTAGCGGGCAGTTATTTGCGGATACTTCAGGTGGTCAGGCAGCTATTCTCAAGGGAGATTTCCCTCGTGCCTTCAAGGAATTTAAAACAGATGCGGACAAAGGTATCGCCCATGCGCAGGCGGTGGTAGGTGTGATGTTACACTTGGGTCAAGGGGTGAAACGTAATCTCCCGCAGGCCTTTTCCTGGTACAAAAAAGCGGCCGAACAAGGCTATGAAGCCGGTGTGGCGAATGTTGGCATCATGTATTACAAAGGAGCCGGCACCCCGCAGGATGACGTGAAGGCCTACGCGTGGCTGGATCTTGCCAGTTATATTCGAGGTGGACGGGAACACAACGCCAAGGCCAGGGCGGCCAGTTTTTTGTCGCCAGCGCAATTGAAAAAGGCCCGGCAGCTGGCCGCATCATTGCGCAAAAAATTCGACAAAAAATAGGGGAATTTGCAAAACTCCTTGAGTACTCCCCGGTGGTGTTAAAAACGGGCTGAAAGTGCGATCAACCTGAAATACGCCTGCCGGATTTTATTTGTTTAATCTTCGTTGTTTGAATCGGCCGCAGTTTGTGTCGGTTATCATCTTGCCTGGCTGGTTTTAAAGCCAACTGTTTGCCAGGGTATTTTTCCTGTACTGGCGTTTGCCCAAAAAGCTCGTTAGGATATCGAGCTCTGTTGCAATGAGCGGATGAGGCTTGTGGAGATGGGCGGCGAGAAAAAAAATAAAACGCAAGATACAAAGGCGGCAGGTCGGTCGAAGGCAGAAGACAAGCGCCTGACCGACAGGCACACGCTGGTGCTGAATACAGAGGTACATTTTCACGAGCAATATGTGAAAGGTATGTTTCGTTGTCGCACGGCGAATATCGGTTTGAACGGTGTTTTTTTGCCGTCGGAAAAAATGCCCATTACCAGCAAAACAGACATTGAGCTGGTGTTTTATGCCCATTCCCGACCCGGCCCGGGCCATCAATACCGTATCAATGCCAAAGTGGTGCGTACTGCGGCAGATGGTGCAGCACTGGTTTTTTGTCCCGAAGGTGAGCAGCAAATACAGGACTTTCGGCGTTTTTTGCTGAAAGCCAAAATAGCTGACCGACAGTAACCATCGGTCTTGTTCTTTCCTTTTGTGTATTCCTGAAATTTCTGCCGAGCCTTTCTCGTCGTAAAACAACGAGGCATAATATATGCCCAACAGTACACCTCATAAATTTTTGTGATTTTATAAATGTAGCAAGGAGTAAAAACGATGGTGGTTAAAGCGCATAAAGAGACACTGGGATTCCAGACCGAGGTAAAGCAATTGCTGCATCTCATGATTCATTCGCTTTATAGTAATAAAGAGATTTTTCTGCGTGAACTGATTTCGAATGCCTCGGATGCCGCAGACAAACTGCGGTTTGAAGGCCTGTCCGACGATGCCTTGTTTGAAGGTGATTCAGATTTCAAAATTCATGTTGTGTTCGACAAAGAAGCACGCACCATCACTATCAGTGACAACGGCATCGGCATGTCGCGCCAGGAAGTGATCGAACACATCGGCACCATTGCCAAATCCGGCACGGCCAAATTTTTTGAATCCCTGACCGGCGATCAGGCAAAAGACGCCAATTTGATCGGCCAGTTTGGTGTGGGTTTTTATTCTTCGTTTATCGTCGCAGACAAAGTGACCCTGACCACGCGCCGTGCCGGGCTGGGTGCTGAACATGGTGTGCGCTGGGAATCGGCGGGTGAAGGTGAATACAGCCTGGAAACCGTGGAAATGGACACTCATGGTACCGTGGTGCAATTGCACTTGCGCGAAAATGAAGATGAATTTCTGGATGGTATGCGCCTGCGTAACATCATTGGCAAATACTCCGACCACATTACTTTGCCCATTATGATGGTGAAAGAGCATTTTGGTGGAATGGAGGATGATGAAGAAAAAGATAAACCGGCCGAGCCAGAACTGGAAGCGGTCAATCGCGCATCAGCATTGTGGGCGCGCGCCAAAAGCGACATCAGCGATGATGAATACAATGAATTTTACAAACATGTTGCCCATGATTTTGAGGACCCGCTGGCGCGCACGCATAACCGGGTGGAAGGAAACTATGAATACACCTCGTTGTTGTACATTCCGGCGCGGGCACCGTTTGATATGTGGGATCGGGAACAGCGTCACGGCATAAAACTTTATGTGCGTCGTGTATTCATTATGGATGATGCCGATCAGCTGATGCCAAATTACTTGCGTTTTGTGCGCGGTATTATTGATTCTGCGGATTTGCCGTTAAACGTATCCCGGGAAATTCTTCAGCACAACAAGGCCATTGATACCATTCGTGCCGGTTCAGTGAAAAAAGTACTGGGTCTGCTTGAGAGTATGGCCAAAAATGATGCTGAAAAGTATGCCACGTTCTGGAAAGAGTTCGGACGTGTTATCAAGGAAGGGCCGGGCGAAGATTTTGCGAATAAAGAACGCATTGCCAAATTGTTGCGTTTTTCCAGCACTCACAACGACAGCGAAACCCAGGGTGTGTCGTTGCAGGATTATGTGAGTCGCATGAAAGATGGCCAGAAAGAAATTTATTATGTGACTGCAGAAAGTTTTGCAGCAGCGAAAAACAGCCCGCATTTGGAGATTTTCCGCAACAAGGGCATTGAAGTATTGTTGTTGGCAGACCGTGTGGATGAATGGATGACCAGTTCATTGACCGAGTTTGATGACAAACCGCTGAAATCCGTTGCTCAGGGTGAACTGGACCTTGGTGACATGGAAGATGAAAAGGAAAAGGCTGCGCAGGAAGAAACCGGCAAGGCATTCACAGAAATTGTCGAACGCATTAAAACAGCGCTGGGTGATGACGTGAGCGAAGTACGTGTGACTCATCGCCTGACATCTTCACCGGCCTGCCTGGTAACGGGCGAAAATGATATGAGCGCCAATCTGGAACGCATTCTTAAATCGGCAGGTCAGAACATGCCGGGCAGCAAACCGGTTTTTGAGATCAACCCTGAACATCCTCTGGTGTTGAAGCTCAAGGATGAAGCTGACGAGGGTCAATTCACGGAATTAACAAAAGTGCTGTTTGATCAGGCGACGTTGGCCGAAGGTGGTCAGCTGGATGATCCGGCAACATTTGTGCGTCGCATGAATGAGTTGCTGCTGGCCATGGCGAAATAGTTTTTGCCTGGAGCCTGGCCGTTTGGAATTTTCGCAATCCTTGATCGAAGGACGTTTACTTAAACGTTATAAACGTTTTTTGGCGGATGTCGAATTAGAAAATGGTGAAGTGATTACGGTGCATACTGCAAATACCGGTGCGATGACCGGTTGCAGTGAGCCCGGTAGCCGTGTGTGGCTCAGCGTTTCTGATAATCCCAAGCGCAAATATCCCCATAGTTGGGAAATTGTGGAAGTGGCTCCGGGAGTGCTGTGTGGTATTAACACCTTGCTGGGCAATCATCTGGTGAACGAAGCTATTGTTGCAGACCGGATACCTGAGCTAAAAGGCTATGCCCATATTCGTCGTGAAGTGCCTTACGGCGAAGAGCGCAGTCGCATCGATTTGTTGCTGGAATCTTCCAAACCCGTGCCTCCCTGTTATGTTGAAGTGAAAAACGTCACCCTGGCGGATAAAGGTGTGGCGTTATTTCCTGATGCGGTAACAGTACGCGGTACAAAACACCTGCGTGAATTGACCCATGTTGTTGAGCAAGGCGCACGAGCGGTGATTTTTTATTGTGTACAACGAAATGATTGTCGTGAATTTCGTCCGGCAGATGCAATTGATGCGGTTTATGCCCAAACGTTGCGTGAGGCGATG
>JAADIL010000171.1 GCA_013151355.1 Gammaproteobacteria bacterium | reverse complement strand
TAACGTATTTTTCAACATACTGGCTGCCCAATAACTCTGCCTCTTTTGGTTGTGTGCCGGTTAATTGCTGAAAGGCATAATCACGGCTTTTTTCTGCGATCTTGTTACCTTGCGTCGCTGCGGCATTTAACCAGGCGTAGGCCTGCACATCATCCTGTTCCACACCCTGACCTTTGCCATACATCAAACCCAGGTTGCGCTGTGCCTCGATATTGCCCTGCTTCGCCGCTTCACGCCACAACGATACGGCAGTAACCATATTTTGTGTAACGCCTTTTCCCTGGAAATACAGCCCGGCAAGGGCTGCCTGTGATTTATTGTCACCTTGTTCTGCAAGCTTTTGCCACCAACGGGCAGCCTCAACAAAGTCCTGTGTTACCCCCTGGCCATAAGCATACATCTGCGCCAGATTGATCTGTGCGGTGATATTTCCCTGGTCGGCTGCCTTGTGATACCAGTATGCCGCTTTTTCATAATCCTGCTTGCGCCCCTGACCTTCATAATACATCCATGCCAGCGCCTGCTGGGCACGCACATCATCCTGTTCTGCCAGTGCCGAAAACTCTTTAAATGCCTCGGCAAATTTTCCGTCATTAGCCGCAGCCACGGCCTCATCAAACCCCGCTGCCACCGGGGCAGTACTCAATAACATCAAAAAACCTGTAACCATCCAGAACCACATAAATTTCATTCCCCAAATCATCAAAGTGTCATTATTACGTAAAAATTACCCATGCTGAAACAATGCCCACCTGTATTTATACCAGGCTTGACTAATGTGTTCGAAAGTCCGAGAGTATGCATCGACAGGATGAGGGTAAGGGGCGAAAAAATGCAGTCCAGATCCGTGACAATATCTTCTGTTGTTGTCTCGCCAGCTGTTGTCTCGCCAGCGGACATTCCACCCCGGGCAATGCCAGTCGTGGCATTTGCAAACAGGCAGCCCGTAAACAGGGTTCTGCCAGTCGTCCTTCTTGCGTTTTTTTTCGCCCCGCTCGATAGTTCCCGTGCCGGGCAAAACCAGACACTGCCAGCCCACTCACCAACCCACTCAAACCAAAAAACCGGCAACAGCGACACCCTCTATTTTGGACTGTTGCCCTACCTCAGCACCACAGCCCTGATCAAAACCTGGCGCCCCTTTGCCAACCTTATCGAAAAAACCCTGCACAAAAAAGTCATCATCAAAACTGCGCCAAATTTTAGAACATTCATTCAGCGCACCGCAGAGGGACGCTACGATTTACTGATGACCGCACCACACTTTGCCTCGCTTGCCATAAAAACTCATGGATATCAAATTATCGCTGGCCACAGTAACGACCTGGTGGGTGATATCGTGGTCGCAAAAAATGCCCGATTCCAATCCATTAATGATCTGCGCGGAGAAGTATTCGTCACTCCCGACCCTTTGGCGGCCGTCAGCATATTGGCGGAATTAACCCTCAAGCAATACGGCCTCACTCCCAATAAAGATATCCGCATCAAAGCCACAGCTTCGCATAATACCGCACTGGTTGATGTTGCGGAGGGACGTGCAGCAGCAGCTGTCGCCGTTGGCGGCTTATACCGTCGATTAAACGCCAGCAATAAATTCGGTCAACTCAGAAAACTGGCCACAACCGACAAAATCCCTCATATTATGTATATTGCGAACCCGACATTTTCGAAAAATGACCTTCGCAAACTGCAAAAAGCCCTGATTAACCCGACACCCGGCACCCCTGGAGCCAAAGCCATTACCCTGCTGAAAAACCAGTTTAACGGAGGGAATATCAGCATCGTCACTCCACAAAAGCTTAATCAGCTCGCACCTATTCTCTCATTACTGGAAACAAAGATTAATCAAGAATGAGTGATATCAATTCACCAAAATATGGTCCGCACTCCATCCGTTTCAAGCTTGTCACAGCCAGCATTATTGTGCAGGTGGCCGTGCTCTCGTTACTGGTGTGGAACAACACGAGACTCGCCAGTGAACACCTGATTCAACAAGCCGAAGCACATATCCAGGAAACCCTGCCGTTACTGAACGCCAGCATTGCAGGACCACTCCTGCAAGAAGATATGGCAACACTGGGAGAAATCCTGGGCCAGGTCACCGATGAACACAACCTGCGTTATATCGCCATTTTCAACACCAACGATAATTTATTGATCAAACGCGGTTTACGTTCTGCCAATGGTGATTTTAAACAAATAAAAAACATATCGCTGCAACAGCACATTACATCCAACACTCCGGAAAGCCCCTATCGTTTACACACACCGATCACTATTGCTGACTCAGTGATTGGCCACCTGGAGCTTGAACTCGATACGCTTTCCATCGAACAGGCCATTACCTCCGTTCGCAAACAAGGCATCATCATTGCTGCGGCAGGAATTGTATTAAGTATTTTGCTGCTGACCTTTCTGGCCGTCACCATTACCCGTAACCTGCTAAAATTGACGGACGCCGTTGCCTCCCTGTCTCCCGGTGACGAACCCATCGATATCACCATCGATTCAAAAGATGAAGTCAATGGTCTCTCGCTGGCCTTTAAAAAAATGGCGGAAAATTTGCGGCAACGCGAACATGAACGCGATGCTGCCGCACGCGCCACTCAGGTGAGTGACGCGCGCTACAAACGTCTGGTGGAAAATCTGAGTTCTGAATATTTCTTTTATTCACATGATACTGACGGTATGTTTTTCTATGTCAGCGAATCAATTACCAATGTGCTGGGTTACACACAAAGTGATTTTCTTTCCCACTTCAGCACCTATCTGACCAACAACCCCATTAACAATAATTTAATTTCCCGGGAGAGTCTTCGTCAGGCAGGCGAAAGATGTCCACCCTTTATTATTTCCATTTACCACAAAAATGGCAGTGAACGCATGCTGGAAGTTTCCGAATCCCCCATTGTTGACGACAATGGGAAGGTTGTGGGAATGGAAGGTATTGCCCATGACATCACCACCCATTTGCGAGAAGCTGATGAACTTCGACAGCATCAGGATAATTTGGAGGTATTGGTCGCCAAACGCACCAGTGAACTGGAAACAATCAATAATGAACTGGAATCTTTTTGTTACTCGGTTTCTCACGACCTTCGTGCACCACTACGTGGCATCAACGGTTTCAGCAACGCTTTGCTGGAAGACTACACACACGTTCTGGACGAAACCGGGAAGAATTACCTGACCAGGATCACTCTCGGCACCCGGCGCATGTCCAGCCTCATTGACGACTTGCTCAACCTGTCACGCATCACGCGTTATAAAATGAATATCCAGCAAGTAGATCTCACCAAAATCGCCAAAGAAATAATCCGGACCTTGCGTGAAAATGAGCCAAACCGTTCCGTTAATATCACCCTTGAAGAAGGTCTGTGTGCCATGGGAGACAAAAACCTGTTGACTATTGCCCTCTCCAATCTTATCGGCAATGCCTGGAAATATACCGGAAAATGCGATAACGCCAATATCAACATTTATTCCTCCACTCGAAAGGGGACTCGTATTTTTTCCATTTGTGATAACGGTGCCGGATTTGATGCCAATTATATCGATAAAATATTTCTACCCTTTCAACGTTTACACAAAGCCGATGATTTTCCCGGAAACGGGGTTGGGCTATCCACCGTACATCGTGTTATCACCCGGCATCACGGGAAAGTATGGGCCAGAGCAAAAGTGGATGAGGGGGCCTGTTTTCACTTCACCCTTGAGATTAAGCAGCTCTCTCTGATGAAACCGGAATAAAAAAACGGGATTCAAAATATCCGGCATCAGGAATGGGCACGTAATAAGGGACGTGCACGTCCCTTATCCACATTAAATTTGAGCGCGAAACCGGGAAGTTATTACGTGTCCATTCCTTAAACAATCCTGCCAATGGTGGTATGGTATAGGTACGCAACCACGCACACTATCATTCACCATACCCAATAAAACAACCATCCCATTGCGCGCCCTGATTAACAATTCACTACCTGCCTGGCTGTTTGTTTTTTGTGTGATCGTCTACGCCAGCGGCCTGG
>JAADIL010000174.1 GCA_013151355.1 Gammaproteobacteria bacterium | reverse complement strand
GCGGTGTCACCTCCATCCGTTGTACCTGGAAACTGGTAACCATTGGCCAGAAACTGCTGCCCAAAAGGTGAAAGCCGGGGTACATTAGTGTGACACAAAGCACAGTTCGCCTGAAATTTACGTGCAAAAGCCGGGATAGCTTCTGCGGCACCAATATCAATCAGGAACATACTTATTGCCACTATTGGCAGCATAAACATTGCCGCTACGCGGTAAAAATATTCAGACATCTTCGTACCAAATTTTTTCATTGTGTCACCCTCAGTTTAGTTTGGATAGCTTGTTTAAAAACAGGCAAACCACAAACGTATTCAACGATAGAATATTTATCGCGGGTATGTTCCAGGCTGCCGCATTGCTGCATGACCCTCGATATATAGTTAAAGCTTGTATTAATTACAAGGAATCCCCCGGCGTCAGATATTTTTGTATTATATTTTTTCATTGTGCTACCTCTAATAATGAGTATTTTGGCGGCTTGTTTAATAAACAGACAAACCACAAGCCAGCCCTTCGACAGAATTTTTGTCGTGGTTATATTTCAAACTATCGGGTTTTTGCGTGCCCCCCGGTATATCGCCAGGAGTTGCGTTAACAATCAGGGAACACCCTCTGCGCACTATCGCTGATAGTGCAAACAGATATGGCAGGGCACAATATTCAGGAAATTGGAGGTCTGAGGGGTGGAGCTATGACAACGCTGTATAGCGGGCAGCCCGGTTGCACATTGTAACAATCCATTGGTATAAATACTGAAGCCACTTGCACTGAAATGGGAGCACCAACAATCGGAGTACACTGGCAGCTGCCACAATCCCCTTTGTGTCCATTTCTTTTGCCGCACCGGCTTTGCAAATGTGTTTTGTGTAATTGAGAAGAAGAGTGAGCCGTATCTGACAAATTGTCCTGTTCATCAGTCTTGACAATATACTGCGACTCCATAATCACCCCTGACAATACAGAAACAGAAGTCATCATTTTTACACGGGCATCATCATGAATGTGCCGCGCAGCAAACGCCTGTGATACAGGTATCATGGCAACCTGGACAACAAGAAATAATAATAAAAATATCTTTAAGGCTTTAAACATGTGCGCGCAGTATGACTTAATAATATTCGCTCACATAATTGAAGAATTGATTAACTTATAAACAATTCGGCTAACAAGCTGATTCCAGGTGTTACGTATACCCAGACCTTTTCACCGAAGCAGACGACACAAAATATCAGTATATTTCAGCAAGTTATGGCCATAATCACTCAGAAACAGGGGCTATGAAGTCTGACGGGTACACTGCTATACTTATCACCCTAACCGAAACACACTGATAAATATTTTCCCGGGAAGCTACCCTTATGCGATATCCCTTTTTCAGTATCCCGTTACTCGCTTCAACTCTGGCACTCTTTTCTCCGGAGCCTTTTGCCGCTCCTCAAAAGGGCGAATTTTTTGGGGGAATCGAAACTGAATACCCTGCCTGGTTCAAAGAAAGCTTTCTCGATTTTTCGGAAGACCTTGCAGAAGCAACAAGTGAAGGAAAACGACTGGTCATTTTTTTCCATCAGGATGGTTGCCCCTATTGCAATGCACTGGTGGAACGTAACTTTTCACAAAAAGATATTGCGGAAAAAGCACAGAAAAATTTCGATATGATCGCGATTAATATGTGGGGAGATCGCCCCGTCACTGACCTTGACGGTCAACAATACACAGAAAAAACCTTCGCCGAAAAACTCAGGGTACAATTTACACCCACCATCATTTTTTTTGATGAGCAAGGAAAAGTAGTGCTACGCATCAACGGTTATCGCGCACCGCAACGCTTCAGTCTGGATCTGGACTACGTCGCACAACACAAGGAAAAAAACACCGGTTACCGGGATTTCATACAGGCCAATCGCCCTGCCAGCAAAGCAAGTAAAACACTCAACACCGAACCCTTTTTCAGTAAACCACCTTTTGATTTTTCAGCAAAGACAGGGAAAAACAAACAGCCTTTCGCAGTGTTCTTCGAGCAAAAAGACTGCCCGAATTGCGATTTCCTGCATAGCAAAATTCTGCCCGATACCGGGTTATTAAACATCATCAAACAGTTTGACGTTGTTCAGCTGGATATGTGGTCAAAGACACCCGTCATCACTCCCGAAGGTGACAGGATGACTGCGCGTGAATGGGCCAAAAAACTCAAGGTGGAATACGCACCCTCCATTCTGGTTTTCAACCCGCAGGGCAAAGAGATCATTCGTACTGAAGCCTTTTTCAAGGTCTTTCACACCCAGGCGGTACTAAATTATGTACTCAGCAAGGGCTACAAAAAGCAGCCCAGTTTTCAGCGCTACCTGACAGATTACGCAGATCATTTCAGAGAGCAGGGACAGGATGTGGATATTTGGCGTTACGCCGACGAAAAGATTGGTGAGAAAACCCCCTGATTGCGGTTAAATGTAACCTGGGTCCTGCAAGTGCTCGCACTCACTCAGCACAAGCTCTTGATTCACATTTCAGTTAACGGGTTGTAAAACTGTTTTTTTCAATTGTGCTGACTTGGCCTGCGCCTTGCGCAAATCCCCGCTGCTTAACGCAGCCTTGATCACATCACGTTTTTGTTGCGCTGACTCAAAACCCTGCGCCGCGGCGACATCAAACCATGCATAGGCCGTCACCAGATTCCGCTCAACCCCCTGGCCTTTTTCATACAGCCAGGCCAGATTGTTTTGTGCCTGAACATGTCCTTGCCTTGCGGCTTTTTGATACCAATCGGCCGCTTTTTGAAAACTTTTATTGACACCTCGCCCCTGCTCGATCATCACCCCGAGATCATACTGTGCAGCACTGACCCCCTGATTTGCCGCACGTCGATACCAGCGAACCGCCTCCCGATAATTGAGTGGAACCCCGGTACCAGAATCAAAGGAAACAGCCAGGTTGTATTGCGCATACTGATCACCCTGTTCCGCTCCCTGTCGATAATATATGACGGATCTGGCCAAATCCTGAGGTACCCCCTTGCCCAGTTCATACATCATACCCAGCAGGTTTTTCGCAGCAGGATCACCCTGGTTAGCCAGTGGCAATGTGAAATTATAGGCCGCCTTGTAATCACCAGAGTTGTATGCAGCAAGACCTTTATCATATTGACTGGTAACTTCCGCACCCAGCGGTCCCGCCAGACTACAAGTCAGGATTAAAATCGGGATGGCCGACAGCACGGCCCGAATGGTTGAACGCATTTCCCTTCCTCCCCCAGGACAAAAACGCAATCCATTGAGTGTAGCGAATAAAACACTGTTTTCAAATCTGGAATCCTGCTGAACAGCGTACGATAAATCAGTGGTAATGCTATATTTTCTATCCTTACTTCCTGTCGATGAGAAGGATCACGTAAAATACACCGAATGAACCTGATCGATACCCATGCCCATATTGATGTTACTGCCTTTGATGCCGATCGCAGCACAGTACTTGAACATTGCCAGCGGGCAAATATTTCACACATCGTGGTACCGGGCATTATGGCGAACAGCTGGGACAAACTGCGAGAAATCTGCGCGTCAAGCCCTGCCCTCTATGCCTGTTTTGGTCTGCATCCGGTTTACCTGGAGCAGCATGGTCCTGATGATATCGACAAACTGACTGAATACGTCAAGCAATACCGCCCCGTCGCTGTAGGCGAAATCGGTCTGGATTTTTATTGTCAAACTCTGGACCCGCATCACCAACAGACATTGTTTGAAGCACAACTTTCCGTAGCTACCAATGCCGCACTCCCGGTATTGTTACATGTACGAAAATCACATGATGCGGTGCTCGCCTGTTTGCGCAAAACAACCGTGACCGGCGGTATTTGTCATGCCTTCAATGGCAGTCTGCAACAAGCGCATCATTACCTTGATTTGGGTTTCAAGCTGGGATTCGGAGGTATGTTAACTTTTGAACGCTCACAACTGCATCGCCTGGCCCAACAATTACCGTTGGAGGCCATTGTGCTCGAAACCGATGCACCGGATATGACCGTTGCCAGTCATCGCGGACAACGCAACAGTCCCGAATATTTACCTGAATGTCTTCAGGCGCTGGCGGCGCTGCGCGCTGAAGACATTGCCACAGTAGCCGCACAAACAACGGCCAATGCCAAAGCCGTGCTGGATTTTTCCCGGACAAATACATGATAAAAAATCAGGATTTTGCCGAACGCTTTGGTGGCATCCAGCGCCTGTACGGACAAGCCGCTGCGGATGTGATTCAGCAAATGCATGTCTGTGTTATCGGTCTCGGTGGCGTGGGCTCCTGGTCCGTGGAAACACTCGCACGCACAGGCGTCGGCCAGCTCACGCTCATTGATTATGATACTGTCAGCAAAGGCAATATCAATCGGCAGTTGCCTGCGCTGGATACCACCCTGGATGAAAAAAAATCAGCGGTTTTACAACAGCGTGTTGCCGGTATCAATCCACACTGTGAGTGCAAAATCATTGATGATTTTTTAACGACAAGAAACATCCGGGATTATCTGTCACCTGAACGTCAGTATGATTATGTGATTGATGCCATCGACAGCATCAAATTCAAATCTGCCATCATTTATCACTGCCGACGCAACAAAATTCCGGTCATCACCACCGGAGGGGCAGGTGGACTCACCGACCCACTGGCAATTCAGGTCAAAGATTTATCACGCACTTACAATGACCCACTCGCCGCCAAAGTCCGGGCACAATTGCGTAGCGAGTATCATTTTCCACGCAACAGCAAACGCAGCTTTCGTATCGAATGTGTGTTTTCCAGCCAGCAGCCGGTGTACCCGAAGCCGGATGGCAGCATCAGCCACGCCAAACCCGGTATTCACGGTATTTCACTGGACTGCTCACTGGGATATGGGTCGACGACTGCTGTCACAGCAACGTTTGGTAATGTGGCTGCATCGCGAGTTATTAATAAAACACTGGCAAAGTTAAAAAACTGATCAAAAAATAAACGCCTCCCAGCAAGTTGACGAGGTATTACCATCACAT
>JAADIL010000057.1 GCA_013151355.1 Gammaproteobacteria bacterium | reverse complement strand
GGCCATTCTGTTCACATTGCAGGTAAACAATGAAAAACCGCGCGACTCTGATCAATTATCTCTTCCCGTTTTTGTTGTTTTTTGCCTTGCTGGCCAATGCCAGTGACGGCCCTCCACAGGCTGCCATCGCGACAGCACACCCGCTGGCGACACAGGCAGGACAGGAAATCCTCAATACTGGCGGAAACGCCTTTGATGCTGCGGTGGCTATTACTGCTGTGTTGGGCGTGGTTGAGCCTTATGGTTCCGGCCTGGGCGGGGGCGGGTTCTGGCTGCTGCACAGAAATGCCGATAATTTTCAGGTGATGGTGGATGGCCGCGAAAAAGCGCCCATGGCGGCACACCGCGATATGTATCTGGACGACAAGGGAGAGGTGATCCCCGGTGCGTCAATCGATGGGCCATTGGCGGCTGGTATTCCGGGTGTTCCGGCAGCTATGGTGCATATCGCCAAGAAATATGGCCGTTTGTCGCTGGCAAAAAACCTGGCACCTGCCATTCGGTTGGCGCGGGATGGTTTTACGGTGGATAAACAGTATCGGCGCTATGCCAAAATGCGCCTGAAAACCTTGCAGCGTTTCCCGGAGACGGCAAAGCTGTTTTTGTATGGCAATGCGGTGCCGCCATTGGGTCATAGACTAAAGCAGGAAGATCTGGCCAATACCCTGGAATCTATCGCGCAGCACGGCGAGTCGGATTTTTACCGGGGTGCTTTGGCCAAACGTCTGGTAGATGCAGTCAAAAAGGCAGGAGGTATCTGGTCGCTGGATGATTTGAAAAATTACAGGATTGTTGAGCGAGAGCCGATTCGTACACAATATCGTGGTATGAAGCTGATTTCCGCAGCACCACCATCGTCAGGCGGTATTGTGCTGGCGAGCATGTTGCAGATGTTGGCGCAATACAATTTGGAAAAAATGTCCGATGCTGACCGGACGCATTTAATCATTGAAGTTATGCGCCGCGCATACCGTGACAGAGCAGAATATCTGGGCGACAGTGATTTTGTGGATATACCTGTTGCACGTTTGACCAGCACAGCCTATGCCAGACAACAGGTGAAAGGGATTCAGATGGACGAAGCCATGCCCAGTACGGAGTTGAAACCCGTTGGTCGGCCGGGCGGGGCAGGCACGGATACCACACATTTTTCTATACTGGACAAAGACGGTAATCGTGTTGCGGCAACCCTGAGTGTTAATTATCTTTTTGGTTCCTGCTTCGTGGTGCCGGGCACCGGTTTTTTGTTGAATGATGAAATGGATGACTTTTCAGCCAAGCCCGGTGTTGCCAATGCCTATGGCTTGATTGGTGCGGAGGCCAATGCCATTGAACCGGGCAAACGACCCTTGTCGAGCATGTCTCCTACATTTTTGGAAGACAAACGGGGTATCGCCATTATTGGCACGCCCGGTGGCAGCCGAATTATCAGCATGGTTTTATTGGCTGCCTTGCATTATGCAACGGGTGCTGACGCACAGGCTGTTGTGCAACTTCCCCGGTTTCATCATCAGTACATGCCGGATATCGTGATGTTTGAAAATGATGCATTTTCCGAAAAAACCGAACAGGAACTTGAACTGCGTGGACATATGCTGAAAAAACAAATGTCGCCTTATGGTGGTGGTTTTGGCCACTATGGCAACATGCAAGGTATTGTGTGGGATACACATAAAAATAAAGTCACCGCCGCCAGTGATGCGCGAGGCATTGGTGCCGCTGTTGTTTTCGGGCAATGAAAAAATAAAAGGGCTTTATGATGTTTGGCTTTAATCGACAGGCGGCACTACTGGATAATGAATCTGTTGACTGGATGCTGGATGTTTTTGACTGGGCATTATCCCGTTTTAATAACCAGAAATTACAAACTGAAACACGGCTGATTTACCCCAATAACGACTATTTTCCGGGAAAAGAAAATAGTGTGGAAGGTATGGCGGCATTGATTTTTGCACAAGTTAAAACGTATGCCGGTATCGCTGCGTTACCCTGTGATCTGCAAAATGAAACGGGAGCCAGCCGTGCTGTGCCGCCTGATTCCGGTCATACTGAATTACCGGCAGTGCCGGACAGTAAAAAATGGGTGTTTATGTACCACACACATACGTTGAATAATCCCGAAGTGTTAATTGCTTCTTTTGCGCATC
The DNA here is from genome assembly GCA_013151355.1 of Gammaproteobacteria bacterium. Lineage (GTDB taxonomy): Bacteria > Pseudomonadota > Gammaproteobacteria > SZUA-152 > SZUA-152 > SZUA-152. The sequence continues at coordinate 3,633 of JAADIL010000057.1, read as the reverse complement.
AAATCGCCTTTCATATTGTTTCTTCGGCACATAACCCACCACCGGGCGGGAGCGAGAACTGGCCACATGTTGCAGAAATATTGGCAACTATTATGGGGTTTGGTGTCATCATGGCCAATACGGCGAATACACAAAAAATTCGATCCTGTGGCAGTTGCAGCGGGCCAGCCGTGGAGCGGGAGTCATTTTTATCGCAGTATGATATGAGCTATGCCCTGGCGATATTTTGCACATTAAAAAATATTCCCGTAAAAGAGGCTACATTGCATCTGAAAAAAGCATTACGTACATTTTATAAAAAATCACATAAAGAAATGTTGAACACGACTTTTTTTGGCGCTGACCGATTAGCGTCTTTGCAGGCTACCTGTTCCGAAAATCACCAACATATCATTAAGGACAATCAATAGATGAGCGAATCAATCGACGTGGTTGATGCACGCATTTCACCCGAAGGGCGGCTTGATGTGCTCTCCCGGCTTGAAGTGAGCAAACTGCTTGATACCAGTCAGGGTGATTTATACAAAATTTTCAGGAATTGTTCTCTGGCTGTACTGAATTGTGGTAACAGCATGGATGATGGAAAAGAATTGCTGGAACGTTACAGTTCGTTTGATATCAGTGTGGTTCAGCAAGAACGCGGCATCAAACTTGAAGTTAAAAATGCACCGAAAAATGCCTTTGTCGATGGCACAATGATTAAAGGTATTAACGAGCATCTGTTTGCCGTGCTGCGGGATGTTGTGTATGTCAGTAACGAAGTCAATGATAATCCAAAATTTGATCTCAATAGCCCGGAAGGTATAACCACCGCAGTTTTTCATATCCTGCGTAATTCAAAAATTTTATTACCCATGAAACCCCCCAACATGGTGGTGTGCTGGGGTGGTCATTCCATTAAACGCAAGGAATATGACTACACCAAAGAAGTCGGGCATGAAATGGGTCTGCGGGGAATGGATATTTGCACAGGCTGTGGCCCCGGTGCAATGAAGGGGCCCATGAAAGGGGCAGCCATTGGCCATGCCAAACAACGTATCACTAACGGCCAATACCTGGGCATTAGCGAACCCGGAATTATTGCAGCGGAATCCCCCAACCCGATTGTGAATGATCTGGTGATCATGCCTGATATTGAAAAACGTCTTGAAGCCTTTGTGCGGGCGGGGCATGGCGTTGTTGTATTTCCCGGTGGTGCGGGTACAGCAGAAGAAATTCTGTATATTCTGGGGATATTATTGCATCCAAAAAACAAGAGTATCCCGTTTCCGTTGATCCTGACCGGTCCGGAATGTGCGAAAGATTATTTTGTGGGTATCAATCAGTTTATTGCAGACACGCTGGGCATTGAGGCACAGCAACGTTACACGGTCATTATTGATGATCCGGCGCAGGTGGGGCGCGAGATGGCTGCCAGTCTGAAAAAGGTGCGGGAGTTCCGCAGAAAAACGGGGGACGCCTTTTATTTTAACTGGTTGCTGCACATTGACCTGGCCTTTCAGCAACCTTTTTTGCCAACACACAAAAACATGTCGGCGCTGGAATTACATAAAGATCAGCCGGTGCATTTATTGGCTGCAAATTTACGCCGTGCTTTTTCCGGTATTGTTGCGGGCAATGTGAAAGATGAAGGTATTCGTACTATCGAAAAACACGGTCATTTTGAAATCAGGGGCGACACGAATATTATGAAATCACTGGATGTATTGCTCACCTCATTCGTTGAACAGGAACGAATGAAGTTACCGGGTAAAAAATATACACCGTGTTATCGGGTTGTGACATAACACCTCCTGCAAGTGCTCGCACTCACTCAGCACACCAACACCAGGCACTTTAGGCGAGCGCTTGATCCGTATAGCGAGATGAAACTTTTCGGCAACCACAATAAGGATTACGCTCAACGTTATCATTCGCTCTACGAATCAATATCTTGCACTGCGCAAGTACGGTCACTCGCAGGATTCGGGTAACATTTATCAAAATAGTCCAGAGCCGATATTGCAGCGGAAAAAATATATTAATAAAAGGGAGAGGTTTTTATGAGAATTATCTTGTTGGGTGCCCCGGGGGCGGGTAAAGGGACAATAGCGAAAGTCTTGACGGAACTGGATGGCTCGGTACAAATTTCCACGGGCGACATTTTACGCGGTGCCGTGCAGGCGGGCACAGAACTGGGCCAAAAAGCCAATGCATTCATGAAAGCGGGGGATTTGGTACCTGATGAACTGATCATGAATATTATGAAGGAGCGGCTACAGGAGCCTGATTGTAAAAAGGGTTTTTTACTGGATGGTTTCCCTCGCACCATTCCACAGGCCGAAGCACTAAAAACCTTGTTGATTGATCTGGAAATGGTGCTGGATATGGCGGTCAGCCTTGATGTGCCGCGTGAGGAAATACTGAACCGCCTGACAACACGCCGGACCTGCGAAAACCCGGCCTGTCAGGCGATCTACAACGTAAAAAGCAGCCCGACAAAAATTGCGGGTATTTGTGATAAATGCGGTAGCAAGGTGATTCAGCGTGAAGACGAAACGGAAGAGGCGATCAGCCATCGCCTGGAAACCTGGAATGAAAAAACAGCACCATTGACAGGGTATTACGAGAAAGAAGGGGTATTGATGACCGTTGATGCCACTGTTACTGATGACGTGGTCAAGGCCATTCAGGATCGCCTGAATACCTGAGAAACCGATAGATTGCATAAAGACCGGGCCCGGTATATCTTTGGCGGGCCCGGTTTTTTTATGGCGACCATTTAACTCAACTGTATTAACCTTGACGAAGGAAGGGAGACCGCCATGTTTACACTCATGTCTACATTACGAATCTTTGTACTGGGAATTGTTACGCTTGGATTATTGAGCAGCGTTACTACTGTTTTTGCAGGAGGTGATCATGAAAAATCAGCCACATATCAAATGGCAGAAATCATGCACCGTTTGAAGCATTATCCGAGCCCTGCGGGTAAGGATGTATTGAATAAAATCGCACAGGCTGCCAACACAACCGAAAATGAGCGCACCATTGCAACGGCGATGATGAATTTACAGCACAAAGTAGCAAGCGGTGATGTTCCAAAACTGGAAGCAGTCATTGCCAACAAACAATCAACTGCACATGAACGTGAACTGGCAACCATAGTGCTGAGCCTGGATCACCGTCCTACCGGGCAGGATAAAGCAAAGCTCAAGGCGATGATGCAATAATTTGTTCACTTTCCCATTATCTCTGTTTTTTTGATATTGAGTATTTAACGCGGAGTTCGCAAAGGCGCAAAGCTTTATATTTTGGTTTCTTTGCGTTCTCTGCGTCTTCTCTTCTTTGTTTAAGTTGTCAGGTTCGTTAGTTTGGATGATTTTGCTTGTGTTTGTTCATCTCCGATACCAAAAAGGGCTTTACCTTTTTTGTGCCAGACGAAGGGGATGTTATTACGTGCACGTCCTTGAAAACACTTAACCTGAAATAGTGCATGACCATCAGGATGGTTATTGTATACATGTTTTCAAACAATGAATTATTTAATGCCTAACGGATCATCAGGATCAATACCCTCCATGAAACGTTTTTTACGGTCGCTGTTCGTGGTTTGGTAAACATGGCCTATCCAGTTGTTGATCATGGCTTCCC
>JAADIL010000187.1 GCA_013151355.1 Gammaproteobacteria bacterium | reverse complement strand
GCATTCAATGCAAAATATGTCCGCATTACGAAAGCTGGGTCTGATTCTTGTTTGTTTATATTTGATCTCTGGCGCCGCCAGCCTTTCCTATGAAATTCTCTGGACACGCATGCTGTCCCTGCAATTCGGGGTTAGTATATTTGGTGTGGTTGTTACTGTAACCGCTTACATGGCGGGTTTGGGTGCAGGCAGTTTTTTGGGTGTGTACTGGAGCCGTTTGACAAGCCGTCCCTTGCGCTTGTTTGCCTTTATTGAATTGTTTGTCGCCGTTACGGCGTTATCACTTCCCGCACTGTTTCAGGTTGTCGACACACAGTTTGCCATTATCGCAGGTAATATCAGTTATTCTGGCTGGATTGCATTGCAAGTTTTTATTGTCACACTGGTGTTAATGATTCCTGCCATGGCCATGGGGGCCGGTTTTCCATTAATTTTATCCGCAGTGCAAGGCGCAAAAGTTTCTTTGGGCAGTATCTATGGAATCAATGCGCTTGGAGGTGCCTTCGGTGCGTTGTTGCCGTTATGGTTATTGCCTGCGTTGGGCTGGTTGTCATCACTGCGTACGGTGGCTCTGGTCAGTTTTGTGGTTGCGGGGATTTTGTTTTTATTGTCCTGGCGATTTGAGTCCGGCCAGAAAAAACAAATAACGAGTCAGTCAGTTCGCCCTCCCACAAAATGGTTACTGGTTTATGCGGGCATTGGGGGTGGCGCACTTTTGCTGCAAATAGGCTGGGCACGTTTATTTGGCATGGTGATGTTGCGCACCGAATATGTGTTGGCGATTATTCTGGCTGTGTTTTTATTGGGCATTGGTTTTGGCAGTCTGTTAGCCCGGTTGTTGACGAAAAAATTCTGGTTCAGTGTATTGCCGGTTGTGGCCTGTGGTTTTTCTTTGCTCAGTCTATGGTGGTTGCCTGTGCTTTCAGCCTGGATTGAGCGGGAGCACTTTTCTTCTTTGTTTGAGGCGTTATGGTTGCAAGGCTCGGCGATTATTATGCTGACTCTGCCAGTAACACTGGTTCTGGGTGCCTGGTTGCCGTTGCTGGCAGAGCGTGTGGGTAACCGGTATCAAAGCGGAGTGTGGTTGTATGGCGCTAATTCACTGGGTGCCGCATTGGGTGCGCTGTTGGCCGGTTTTGTTTTTATTCCGACCATTGGCAGTAGCAGCACCATCGTTTTGGGCGCAATGTTATTGTTAACTCTGGGGCTGGTGTTGGCACAGGGCTGGACTTCCCGACCCGCCTGGGCGCTGGTGGTGGTCATGGGGTTAGTGAGTATTACGGTGATTGATATGCCGCCGGTATCCCGTCTGTTGCCGCAAGCTTACGCACAGGCAAAAATACTTTCCTTGCACGAAGATGCCATTTCCATCACCCATGTTGTTGCGGGACCGGATGGCCAACGACAGTTATTGGCCGACATGCGGCGTATGGATGCCTCGTCGGACCCCACTGCCGTGGAGGTGCAAAAAAATCAGGTACGTTTGCCGCTGTTGTTACACCCTGAGCCGCAGCAGGTTTTATTTTTGGGTTTGGGAACGGGGATTTCTGCATCGGCTTCTCTGGCTTTTCCTGGCTTGCAACGCACCGCCGTTGAATTATCGCAGGGTGCGATCAATGCTGCACGACAGGAGTTCCGGGCAGTCAATGGTGGTATTACCGATCATCTGAAAATTGTGCGTGATGATGCTCGCCATTTTTTGTTGGGCGACACTGAATATTATGACGTGATTATTGGCGACCTGTTTCACCCGGATTTGGTGGGACGCAGTGCGTTGCTGTCCCGCCAACAGTTTATGCGCGCACAAAAACGTTTGTCGTCCGGCGGTATTTTTGTGCAGTGGCTGGCGTTGAATCAATTTGATATCAACAGCCTGCAAGTGGTTTTGGCGACCTTCAAAGACGTGTTTCCGGATGCCGTTATTTTTGTGGATGCCTTTCGACTGGCGATGGTTGGCATACGTGACGGCGACATCAGTAGTGCGCAACTGTTAAAAAATGTACAGCGACTAACGAGTGAACAAGCCGGGGAGGCAACAGGGGGTGAGGGGGCGTGGACATGGCTGGGGCGTTATTGGGGCGAAATTCCTGAATTTGATGTACCTCGACAGGATGAGTGGGCACCGGTCATTGAATATCAATTGCCGGAGGCACGTTATGATGGAAGTCTGGATATTTCCAAAGTGTTGTCATGGTTATTGTCCATTCGTCCCCCACTGGATATGTCGGTCAGCAATCTCGGTGTTGATGAGAATGGTTTCCCTCAATTTGAGCGTGCTTATATTGCCACAGAACTGGCACATCGCAGTTGGCTGGCTTTGTTGTACGGGAAAGTTGCAGAAGGCCAGCGTTTGCTGCCACTGGCCTATCAAGCCAATCCAAAGGATCGCTGGGTGGGCTTTGCCCTGGCAGACGCAGTTTTGCAGGATCGTGCTGCGGCACAGGCGCGTGGACTGAGTGAGCAGCAATTACTGGAGTCGGTGTTGCGCATACGGCCAGACCATGTGGAGGCATTGCGCCGCCTGTGGAAACTGGAGGAACTGGCCGGAGACACTGAACAGGCCGCAGCTTACTGGCAGCGTTTTGCGGTGTTGAGTCCGCTGGATTCCGCAGTACAAAACCCTGGTAATTTAATCAATAATGTCGTCGGTTTGGAGTAACATGCTCAATGAATAAACAGCCCTGTAATGGTAGTATGTAAGCATGAGCAGCAACGATACCCTGAGTAAAATCCCCATTAGAGTGGAAACCGCCAATACCGGTTTCAGTTTTCACTGGCGACGGCGGTTGACGCAATTCCTGTTCATTGCTATCGCCATTATTATTCCGGTGAGCGGGTTGTTACGTATTGACCTGGTGGCAGGTGCTTTCGTGGTTTTGGGGTATCAAGTCTGGTGGGCTGATTTTTTTCTGGTTTTTGGTTTATGGATGTTGCTCGCCAGTGGCATGGTGATGCTGTATTCCACAGTAGGCACCGCTTTTTGTGGTTGGGCCTGCCCGCAAAATACCTTGTCAGAGATAGCCAATGAATGGACGTATCGGCTGCTTGGCAAGCGTGCCGATATGAGTGTCTCTGGCGAAAAAATGAAAGTGGCGGAGAGTAAAAACCGTTTGCTGAACTGGTTTGTGCTGGGATTGATCCTGCTGGCCATGTCCATGTTGCTGGCCCTGATTCCGCTGCTTTATTTTTATCCACCAGAGGTGATTTGGTCTTTTATGACCTTCCGGGAAGACGAGCGCCTGGCGAGTTCATTGCATTATATTTATGCCATCTTTGTGATACTTGTTCTGGTCGATGTGAGTGTCATTCGTCATTTTTGGTGTCGTTTTATGTGCGTTTACCGTGTGTGGCAGCATGGATTTAAAACCAGACAAACGCTAAAGATTGCCTATGATGATACACGCTCCGCCCAGTGTGAAAAATGCAATTATTGCAGTACTGTCTGTTTTATCGGGCTTGATCCGTGCAACACGGACATGTACGACAGTTGTATTAACTGCGGCGAATGTATTGATGCCTGTGATCAGCTGCAAGCCAAAAAAGGTGAAACGGGTTTGTTGTCTTTTGAGCGAGGCGCATCGGGAAAATCTTCCACTTTACGTAACCTGGCATCTATCTCCCTGCGCATGCGTTGGACCCTGCCATTTTCCGTGCTGGGTTTGAGTCTGTTTGTTTGGGGTTTGCTGACATATGACGGCTATCACCTGGCTGTTTATCGTGCTGATCAACAATTTGGTTCAGAAATTCGCGATTATCGTATTGCGGTCTCCAATAAATTGTATCGCGCCACAGAAGCAACGTTACGTATTGAAGGCCTGCCAGAAAATAACTATTCGATACCGGAAAAAGTACTGCGTTTTGACAGTGCAGGACGGATCGATGTGAATTTGCATATTGAATCCGGTGTGCCACCAGGGTTGCATACATTTTTAGTGCATGTGAATACGATAGATGAGATGGTTGGCATGATGTGTTTCGGGTACAACATTTTGTTGCAAAAAATGTGCTGCCTGATGTAGAAAAAGAGGCCTCTTGAGGCTCCTGGAAACGCTATATTTATCACGCTATGGATCCGCCAATGAACAAGACTGAAAATACATCCAAAGCCGACAATGTGGAAAAAAAATCATCTCCTCCTCTCGGTGATCTTGAAGACACCAGGTGGGGGGAGTTGCCAGAGGATAATTTTGGTTATGCCTCCGATGAGGAACGCCGGGCCAAACGTGGGCTGGAAGACTGGGAATTGGTGGAAAAAATTCCCGAGTCACAACAACCGGTGCCGCGCTGGTTTATCGGTATTATTGTCGCGGTGATGTTGGTGGCTGTGGGGTTAAGCTTTCCTTTTTGGGGAGACCGCCCGGGTTATGAACGTGAATGGATTAATTGGGGGTTTGGTGCGGCGCTGTTGTACACTGCCGTATTCGGTACTTTCGTGTATTTTATGGTGAATTTTTACGGCTCCAAAGTGGCGGGGCGCCTGGATACGGACAAGGAAAAAGATGCAGAATCACCCGCAAACAGTCATCAAGCCAGCAGTGAAAAAGATGCAGCACCGCCGACCCCCAAATCTACAGACAAATAGTTGCTTTGGTTTAATGGCTCTGTTGCTGTCGGCCTGCGAGATCCCTAACGAACCATTGGTGTATCCTGATGCCGATTCGGCATCAGCGAAACTTTATCAGGCAAAATGCGCCAGGTGTCATAATGCGCCACAGCCTCATGCGCACACTGCACAGGCCTGGCCTGCCATTTTGCAGCGAATGCAAATGCGTATGATAACCAAAGGGGCGACACCATTGAATAAAGATGAATTGAGCGAAGTGCTGGACTATCTTCAGCGTCATGCTGCACTGGTGGATTCAAAATGAAACGAAGCCTGTCTGTTTGTTTTATTCCCTGTTTTAAGAGGCTGTTTTTTATTACCGTGTTTGTGGGGCTGTTGTCTGCCTGTCCCAATGAGCAATCGGTCATTTTAGGCCCACAACAATGGCAAGAACTGGGCTTTCGAGTGGACGCGCGTCCCAGTCCCTTGCGGGTGGGCATGAATGAATTTATTGTTGTTGCCAGCCATGGGAAATACAAACCCGGTGTGGGGCTTGTGGTGATGTTGAGGGTGGGCGAAAATGAAGAATGGCGACAGGCAATCCAGGATGGCTATACCGGCGTGTATCGCCGTGCTGTGAAAGTGGATGACCCTGCAACACAATCTCTGTCAGTCCATGTGCGGCGAGTGAAAGGCGATAATGAAGGTGACGAAACGGTACTGCTTTTTCCGTTGAATCAAAAGAGGGCGGCGCAATAGCGCTGGCGGCCCTTAAAAAATTTATTGACGCGCCTTCTCTGCCAAACGGCGACTACTGCGCCAGCGTCGCAGCAGTAGAATGCGCTCTCCGCCACGGGCATCACAGCAAGTCGGACAGGTAAGATACGCCAAATACATTTCTTTGGGCATGCGGCCGCTGTCCAGTAACAGCTCCTGTTGTTTGCGCACACTCGTGCGCAGGGTGCCAATGCCACCCTCGTGCAAAAAACCCTGTATTTGAAAGTCAGTCGGCAGGCGCAGAAAGTGGCGCGAAGGTGATTCACCGTTTTCCA
>JAADIL010000102.1 GCA_013151355.1 Gammaproteobacteria bacterium | reverse complement strand
ACATCGTCATTGTAGAGAGCAAGTTCGGGGGTGGTGACCCATTTGCGGATAGTCACGGAATGGCCTGCGGGGATTTGATACCAGCCACTGACGGGTTCGACAGATAATCCGGTGTCGTTGTTTGTTACAGCAAAACGGGTTGTCGCAAAATCGGGGGTGCCCGCTACGGATACTGATGATAGTACCGGTTGTGGATAACCCGCAATGGATTCGTAGGCGTAAACTTCGCGTTGTTGAAAGTAGCGTTTTGAGGGGCAGGTCCGGGTTTCTGTGGTGCCCACCAGAGCCCAGGCAAGGACGTAGGCGGATGGCGGCACAAGCGCGCTTTCATCCAGAATGTAGTCATAGCGGTAAGTCAGAACCGAGGATGAATTTTCCAGTGTGGTGACCTCAAATTGTTGGTCGAAGTCGGGCACGTCACTCCAGGTTGACGGTGTGGGTGACGAGGGCAGGTCATCACTGGAAATAGCCGTTGCTGCACCGAAGCTGGCGGCAGGCACCTGTTCCGGTACCCAGGCAGAACCCGTAAAGTTCAGTACTGTGGAAGTGGTTGTCCAGCCAGTCATTTCCGGGCACTGGGTGGTGGGTGTCATGAGTCCGATGCGCCATTCGGATGTTGTTTTGAGGTTGACCCGGTGTTCCCGCACCAGTTGATCGACGGTTTGTGCCGTGGTGTGCGTCGAATCGTCTGCAAGCGACAGATAAAAGGATTTGCCCACGGTATTGGTAAAAGTGTAAGCGATACTGGCGAATGCCATATTGTTGAGCGTTGCCCGGTCCGTGAATGCAGTTCCTGCGAAGATGTCGGTCCCAAGGTCGCTAATGGTGTCCATGCCGAAGGCTGGCACATAAAAATCCGCACGGAAAAGAAAGCTCAGGTTGCTCAGGTTACCGGCCGCGTCACTCACTTCGACTCGTACTGTGTGTTCGTCCACGGGTGTTGCCTGATGCCAGTCTGGCGCCAGCATTTCGGATACCAATGGAACCAGGTATTCACCATTGATAGCGGTAATGGTCTGCCAGGGGTTGATTATTTCACCGCTGCGCTCGTACTGAATGCGTATCTGCATATCTTCCGGTGCTGTGGTTGCATCGGGGCCCATTTGATCCGAGACACTGAAGGCAAAGTAGGGAATTGAATTGTTGTTCAGTTCCTGACGGTCGATGAGTACGCCATTGAGGTCAACGGCACTGGTTTCAAAATACAAGGGCAGGGCATCGTTCACATCCTGCAATACAGCTTCGGTGTAGCCGCCATCACCACTGGAGAAACGCACAAGGCTGTGCATGTCAGTCGTAGTGATAACGGGGGCAATCAAATCCAGATGCAAAACGGTTTGGGTATCCAGCTGTTCACCAACTTGATCGACAACGCTGATCGGAATGATGTTTTCGCCGGGCACAAGGTTGACGGTTGCGTTCCAGGTGCCGTCTGTGAACAGAGTGGCCATCTGCCCCTGTACGATAATGGACTGAACGCCGGAGACATTGTCACTGTACGTGCCCGTGATCAGAGTCGTTGCCTGGGCGCTGGCTGGCGGGGAGTTGACGTTGACCACCGGTGCCGTGTTGTCAAATTGCATAGTGAAGGTGGTGCTTGCCTCGTTGCCCAGCGCATCGGTGGCGGTGACGAGGATTTCATGCTCACCATCGGCATAATCCGTGGTGTCGATGATGGCCAGGACATTCGTCGAGTTTGTGAGATCGGCCATCAGGTCACCATCGACGGATATACGAATGCGTTCAGCGCCCAAAAGTCCGCCAATGGTTATTTCAAAATTGAAAAGCCCGCTACGATATTCATCGGCTGGCCGTGTTATGGTGATTTCGGGTGTTTGCCCGTCAATGCTGACCGGGTCTGATGTATCCAGTAATGCGCCGGTTTGCGCGGCAATTTGTTGGGCAGGGGTGAGTAGCTTGTCGATGCCCAGGCCGGTTTTGTTTTCGTCGCTGTTGGCAATGGCCATCACGTGCAGGGAGAATGCGATACGAAAAGTATTTTCATCAAGAGCCACCCGCCCGAAGGCCAGAGGCATTAATTCTGTGCCTTCCCGGTTATAGCCTGCACCGTTAAACACACCATCGGAACGGACATCGTTATAGAGAATTTGTGTCAGGGCAATGGATGAGTAAATGGTGTGTGGTGCACTGTTTTTGTCACTCGCCCACGACGTCCAGCTGGACAATCCGGCCAGATAAAATCCATACAATGCCGGGTCGTTGAGTTCAGAGAGTATGTTGTTTTCATCAGTAATCGCCAGAGGTGGTGTTGTGCTGGTGTCTATGGCGAAGAAATTGTTAATGTCTGTATTCGCCGCAAGGATCGCCTGATCCACGGACACGCCGTTGCTAATCCTGTATTCCGCCAGGCCGACAGCGAGGTGAGTCAGCGGTGTCACCATGGCATCAAGAGACTCGCCGGATTTGTATTGTGTTACGGCACGCAGAACCTGTCCGTCAGCCAGGGTGACAACACTGCCGTCAGCATCTTCCAGATAGGTGCCGCCGCTGGCTTCAATCAGAACCGGCTGATCGGGCTCCTGTAATTCAATGGTATAACCGCCCTGCTCATCGGTGATGGCATTACCCAACAGAACACCGCGAACGCCGTTTTTAAAACCATAAACGTTGACCCTGGAACCCACCAGGATACCATCAACAACATTGCCTTGTATGACGCCGGATGGACGTTCTGTGGGTAAATTCAGAGAGTCACCGGGTGAGCAGCCAGCCAGAAACAACGCTGCCGCAAGCAGCAAAACCGATAATAAAAACAGTGGCCGGGATTTTGTGTGTGTTGGCATGGTGAGTGGTGTGTCTCCGTTTGTCAGTAGCGATACAGCAGCATTATCAGAGCCGAGCTTTCGTTGATATCTCCATCGACGGGAATGGCTTGCTCAAGCTTTACACCAATGTCCCAGTTTCGGGTCAGAGGCCATTCACTGACGATGTTAAATAATAATACGACGGAGGTTTGCTCGCGGTCGGGCCAGGCGGCGAGTAAAAATCCGTCCGAATCCACAGTGTGACGTGTGTCGTAAGTGACCCGGGAGACACCGACACCCATACCAAGCCAGGGTGCCCACAAGCGCGTCAGTCGCAGGCTTTTTTGCAGGGAGACGCGAAGACCAAACTGTTCCACGTTTTGGCCGACCCTGTTTGCTGCGGGGTCCAGTGTGGCCTTGTAATAAAAAAGTTCCGACCAGTAACGTATATCCTTGATCAGCCAGTTGGTGTGGATCAGTGTCAGCGGCAGCGGGGTCCATTTCTTTGCGGTATTGCCGGCCGGGTCATCCACCGAGACATAAACAGTGCCCGTGGCGTACCCCAGTTTTGCGGTATTTTTCGGCAGACCGAGCGCTGCATACGCCGAACGGGCAACAAGCATTGCCAATAACACCAGGGCGATGAGATAAAGCTTCTTCATTCGATAACAAACTCCGACAGATTGCCAGGATTACACCATGTTAAAGATCTGGACAGCTGTTACTGTACCCGTAGCGATTGAGATTCAGGCATTCATTGCATGCCTTCTTCGTTCCATGGCGGTGTTGAAATTCCTTACAATAGACTTGCTGTTATTCATTATTTTGCCTTGCCATGAAATGAATGTGACGCACACTGAATACCTCAATCTCAAATGTTACGGGTATAAACGTGACTGTGTTATTTGTCATAATGATAATCAAGCTGCGTTATGACGATACCTCGTGTACCTTGTGCGACATCAAACCTGATACTACCATCGTAAGATACGACTCTCCCCGCACCTTTTTCACGCACGACTAACTGAAAGTTTCCCTTGCCGCGCATCCGGTTTTTAAATGTTTTCCACTGAACATCGTTGATCATCATCTTGCGCATGTCGGTAACATCAAACAATTTACGGTAGTCATCCTCGATTTCATCAAGACTGATTTTGTCGTTGCTGCGGGCGTTTTCAGCAAAAACGCTGACCAGTTTTCGCAGGTTGCCTGCCTCATAAGCGGACGTGAGCCTTGATAGCAATATCTTCAGATCGGCTTTCGGGATACCTGTCTCT
>JAADIL010000030.1 GCA_013151355.1 Gammaproteobacteria bacterium | reverse complement strand
CCATCGATCATGACGCTCCGTGCCGCATCGATAATATGGGTCAGGGGAAAAATCAGCGCCAGTTTTTGCATCAACGGATTGGTCCCTTCCAATGAAAACCACACCCCGGAAAGAAACATCATTGGCCAGCTAACGAGATTGAGAATGCCACCCGCCAGTTCTTCGCTGCGGATACGCGCTGCCACCAGCAAGCCCATACTGATGAGACTGACAGCGCCGAGAGTGAATACCAGCAGCAGGTTCCAGAAGGAACCGAACATAGTGAAGTCAATGAACAGATCGGCACCCACGTAGACCATGATGGTGATAGCCATAATCAACCACAGGCGCGAGACAACCTGCGCAGAGAGAAATTCAAAAGCACTGAGTGGTGTCGCCTGAAGACGCCTGAGAACACCGTTCTTGCGATAACGCACGATGACATAACCGACACCAAACAGGGAGCTGAACATCATATTCATCGCCAGGACTCCCGGTATTACCCAGTCCACATAGCGGATTTCACGCCCACTGACGATCTGGCGTTGATATCTGTCAGTCGCCACGGTCACTGGCGCGCTCCCGCCACCCGCTTCCACGATCGTTGCGCCATACAACACCCGCTCCAGCATGTAACCTTTGGGCGAATCGCTGTTGATCCAGTAGTGACCGTTATCGAGATCGAACAACATGTCCAGTTGATGACGCTCCACCCTGGTGATAGCCGAAGTCAGCCGGGTTACCGGGATGAACTGAATGTACCCGGTGTGAAAAAAGGCCTGCTCTTCTTTGGCTGTTGCCAATTTCTGTACCGGTGCTTCGGCATATACACCAACTTTGTACTGGTCCAGCGGTTTACCGGAAAAAACGAAAGCAAAACCTGCCACGATCAGTACTGGAAACAAAATATTCCAGCCCAGCGCCGAGCGGTCACGGATAAATTCGCGGTTACGGGCAACCAGTACAGTAAAAAAGCGACGCAAATTCATGTGCGCAATGCCCCACCAGTGAGAGCAAGAAACAAATCGTCGAGAGTGCGTGGGCGGATCTGTAAACCCGCCAAAGAAACTTCATGAGCAAGCAGGATCCGCACTGTGGCATTAATGTCGGCGCTGAGGATTTCCACTGTATCGCCCTGTACCTTCACATTCAGTGGCAGAATTTCAACAGGTCCCGGGATATCCGTCTGCGGCAGTTGCAACACCACCTCATCGAAATGCTCTGCCAACAGGGCTCTGGGGGAGCCATGGGCGATAATCTTGCCACGATCCATGATGGCGATCTCATCGCACAGCTCGTAGGCCTCTTCCATGTAATGGGTAGTAAGCAGAACTGTCTTGCCTTGCGCTTTGATGCGTTGTACCAGCGCCCATAAATTGCGCCGTGCCTGCGGATCAAGCCCCGTGGTGGGTTCATCAAGAAAAACGACCTGGGGGTCATTGACCAGAGCCATGGCCAACAACAGGCGCTGACGCTGGCCACCGGAGAGTTTGCGTGTATCGCGATCAAGAAATTCACCCAGCGCACAAACTTCAATCAGTTCATCTCTGTCGGCGGTGCGGGGATAAAGGTGGCCGAACATTTCCAGCGCCTCACGCACGGTAATGAAATCCTGCAACGCGGTGGACTGGAACATGATACCGGCATCATTGCGGAATGCCTCGCGTGCGGACCGGGTATCCACTCGCTGACCACGATAATAAATTTCACCACTATCGGGTTCAGTAATGCCTTCCAACATCTCGATGCAGGTCGTCTTGCCAGCGCCGTTAGGGCCCAGCAAACCAAAACAGGTGCCTTTTTGCAACGTAAAACTAACGCCGTCAACGGCGACAACAGCATCAAAGTGTTTAACCAGATTTCTAACCTGTAATAGTGCCACCATTGATGAGAGGCCTTAACAAAAGAGACCACAGGATAAAGGTTGGGAGCAACCAGCACCAGAAAAATCAAGATTATGGGCAACTATACCCGTGGCGTTTGAGGTTTCGGCTTTTAGTGTGCGTCATATTCATTTCATGGCAAGGCGAAATGACGACGAGGCCATGGATGGCCGAAGGTAGAACAACGCAGGAGCAGTTGTCGAGTAATAGCCGGACTGTTGCGAGGAATTTCAACGCAGCCATAGAATGAAGAGAGCGTGCAATAAAACCGAAATATCAAACGCTACGGGTATATACCCATAGCGTTCAAGACAACGATGCAGGCTACACCAAAGCCATCAAATGGCACCCTGGACAGGTGATTTTATGCGCACTAAAGCTGCGAGGAAAAAAACGGGGTTCAGCCCTGTACACCGTCAAGGCTGTTTTGACGATGTACCAGGACCCCGTTGTTCCTGATTATTTTTAAATGAATTACAAACCAGAAACGTAATCTGCAACGGCGGTGATTTCCTTGTCGCTCAATCCCTTGGCGACCAGGGCCATCATGCCGGCTGGATCATTGGTACGTTTACCCGATTTGAAATCTTTCAGCTGTTTGACGAGATAGGCTTTTTGCTGGCCGCCAATAACCGGAAACAACGCGTTGGATTTGCCTTTGCCTTTGCCATTTTTGCCATGGCAACGCACACAGGCACCGTAATCACCCAGTTTTTTGTTACCGCTCTTGTAAAGTCTGGCACCGGATTTGGCTGCCTTGCTACCAGAAGATTTTCCTTTCATCTGTTTACGACTGGCAAAGTAGGCAGAGATGTCCTTCAAGTCCTGACGACTGGTCACCATTGATGCCATGGCGCTCATAGTGTCATCCTGGCGATTGCCCGACTGAAAGTCCTGCACCTGTTTGAAAATATACCCTGCAAACTGACCTGCCAGATTGGGGTACGTGGCCGGATCAATACTAATACCATCAGCACCGTGACACCCCTGGCAAAGCTCGGACTTGGCTTTACCCGCCTTGGGGTCACCATCTCCTGCACTCATACCACCAGAGATAATGGTTTCTGCGCTTACCCCCCCCACAAACGCTACTGCCGCAATAGCAGCAAGCGCTGTAAACATACCGATTTTTTTTGTCATCGACCGATTCCCTTTAAATATCTTCGAATAAATTCGAATTTTGGCTAAATACTACCGTGACGAAAGGCTCTTGTTTCTTGATTTATGGATGCCCACATTATGCTTGTGATCTTGTGTCTCCGTCACGCCCCTCAAAAAAAAGCTGGCGATCAAGTATATCAATCCAACCCTCTGCGTCAATTCCGCGCCACGCCATGACGAAAAAATGGGGCCACTGAGCAAAAACGGACGCATATCCATAATATTTGCCTGACAATGGCAAAGGCTGATGTCTGCTCGCCAACACCAGCTATAAACAGGCATTTCAGGTCCTGCTACAATGGAGTATGATCAGCGCACAAGTGGCTGATCTGATAACAATTACACCCGATAATTCACGACATAATCCTGCGCAAACGGCGAGTACTCTGCGCGTCAGGACATCGTTAACCTTACAAGTAGTGGGAGTAAAGGTGCGCCAATCGCATCGTCAAAATGCCATGATCAAAAAATATCTGTTGTTTTCCATCCTGTTTTCCACATTGGCCCTGCTGACCATGAGCACCCTGGCTACTGAAACCAACACAGAAGTCCGCTACGTTATCGATAAACTCATCATCACCATGCGCTCAGGACAAAGCAACCAGCACCAGATTTTGCGCACCTGGCCCAGTAACACCAAACTGGAAATTCTCGAAACGGGTGAACAATATAGTCGTGCACGCGGTCCGGATGGTACCGAGGGCTGGGTGCTAAACCAGTACATCACCGCCAAACCTACTGCCAGGATTCGCCTGGCGACCACTCAGCAAGAACTGGCCAGAGCCAAAAAAGAAAATACCCGGCTCGCCGCCGAGCTGGCCGCGTTACAAAAAACCGAGGGAAAACTCAGCAAACAACAACGCAACCTTTCTCTCGAAAACAAAAAACAAATGGATGAACTCAAACACTTGCGCCGCGTCGCGTTGAAACTGGAAAACGAAAATCAGCGCCTGAAAAAAGAATTGCTGGAACTGGAAAGCGAGCACGAGCTGTTGCTGCAAGAAAATCAGATGCTGGGTGACAGCTCAGACCGTGACTGGTTTCTCAACGGTGCCGGCGTCATCATCCTCGGCATTATTATCGGACTCATTGCACCCCGTCTGAGGGTGCGCAAAAAATCGAGCTGGGGTTCCCTTTAAATGTGAATTAAGCGCTAAAAATACCTGTTTTTAAAGAATCACCGGGTATTTAACGCAAAGGGCGCAAAGTTTTTAGTGTCTTTCTCTGCATCCTTTGCGTCTTTGCGACCTCTGCGTTTATAACTCGCCATTTGTCAGTACCACTACACATCATTTCCCCTGCACTGAGGGGGGTAAGTCTCTGGATTCCGGCTAAAAATATGCCGGAATAACGGTATTTTCAACAACTAACAGAACGATTTAGCCCTTAATTCACATTTCATATCTGACTCACATCGCGCACTGCACCGCGTGAGGCAGAAGTCGTGAGCGCCGCATAGGCTTTAAGCGCTGCTGATACCACCCGCTCACGATTAACCGGCTTCCATGCTTTTCCACCTTTGGCATCCATCGCCGTACGACGGGCATCCAGCTCTTCATCGGAAACCGCCACACGAATAGTGCGATTGGGAATGTCAATTTCGATAATATCCCCTTCTTCTACCAGACCAATCGTTCCACCCTCGGCAGCTTCCGGTGAAACATGCCCGATGGACAAACCGGAAGTACCGCCAGAAAAACGACCATCCGTAAGCAGCGCACAGGCCTTGCCCAGACCTTTGGATTTGATGTAACTGGTGGGGTACAACATTTCCTGCATGCCAGGGCCACCACGCGGGCCCTCGTAACGAATAATCACCACGTCGCCTGCGACAATTTTGTCACCCAGGATGCCTTCCACCGCCGCATCCTGACTCTCAAAAATACGCGCCGGGCCACTAAAGGTGAGAATGGACTCATCCACACCGGCGGTTTTCACCACGCAGCCATCTTCGGCGATGTTGCCATACAACACCGCCAGACCACCCTCGGTACTAAAAGCATTTTCGATACTGTGGATGCAACCGTTTTCGCGATCCACATCCAGCTCCTCCCAGCGCTTGTTCTGACTAAAGGCAGTTTGTGTTGGCACGTTACCGGGCCCGGCGCGATAAAAAGTTTTCACTTTTTCATCGGTGGTTTGCATCAC
>JAADIL010000165.1 GCA_013151355.1 Gammaproteobacteria bacterium | reverse complement strand
TACAGGTTGAAAGGACTGATGTTCTTCCCTTGACCTTTTGGTGGAACCGCTACGCTTGTTCCACCCTGCGGTTTTACCTTGTGTTTGAGGAAACGGAACAAACAAATCATTCCCCTGATCCTGATATATTTCCGACCCGGATAATGAATACGTCAACTTCAGTGATGTATGCAGGTAGGGTGGAACAAGCGTAGCGGTTCCACCAGAGTCTTGTATACGCTCAAAAAAACCGGGCCAGTTCACCCATGAGACAGTTATTGTTCGAGCGATCCTAAACAGTTTTTTTGAGCGCGAAATGTACGGTATAGCCCCACCTATAACGTATGTTGGAATTTCCTCAAAACATTTTCATTCTGATACCTTTAGATACTTGTCCAGTGTTGAATGAAAGTTTTTTATTATTTTCTCCTGATAGCCGGATAAGAGCATGCGCTTTTTCTTGGCCGCTCTTAAACCCTTGTCAACATAAACTAAATTATCAACATCCTGATCAAGCACGGTGGCAAGACCACCCAATTCTTTAGCATTAGAAAATGGCTCGTCTAAACCCAGGCAGGTTGTTTTCGGGCGCTCGTATTTATCATCCGATGTTGAACAGGACAAAAATATAACATCCATGATACAGGACCTGTGATCATCTCCGTTCGGCCTGAAACGGTATATCATCGTACTGTCCAAACCTTTCCAGGGTGAAAAATTCGGGAAGACACAGTACATATATTCATCAATAATTTCACTGTCAAGAAAATCTGACATATCAATATTCAATTTTTTTGATATTCTTTCCCGTTTGATCGTGATTAAGGTTTTCCTCGCATCCGTTGTAGAGCGGAGAAGTCCTTCTGTCTTTTTGTCAAGGTTATTGCCTAAATAGGATTCTGCTATTTTTTCTTCACTCAGTTTTTCTGCAAGAGCGGGACTGCTGACACCGATCACCGTCATCGCCCGGCTAATATTCTCCCCATAAGTATCATACTGAGTATATTCATCACCTATATAGGGCAGCATTTGCTGGTGAATGCCTCGTGCGTGCAAAGATTCCAT
Source organism: Gammaproteobacteria bacterium (assembly GCA_013151355.1). Taxonomy (GTDB): domain Bacteria; phylum Pseudomonadota; class Gammaproteobacteria; order SZUA-152; family SZUA-152; genus SZUA-152. Next base: position 7,118 of record JAADIL010000165.1, on the reverse strand, counting down.
AAAGGCTTCCTGAGTCGTTTTCCAGTTAGCGGGTATCTTTTTGGAAACATGCAGGACCTTTTTAGACTTTTCTATTGGCCATCGGTTGAAATGCTCAGGCAATACACCCAGGTACGCTTTAAGTGGTATCGCATTCAGGTCCATGTTGATAAAAATAAACCCACCCCACGAGTCAACTAATACCTCGGGCAAGCAGGTTTCACTTTTAGGTCGAGCCGCAAACTGTTTAAAATCCCAGGCCGAGGGGATCGACTTTAATTTACCGTTAAGTCGCCAGCTAAAACCGTGGTACGGGCATTTAAATTCTGTGACACAGCCATTGTTTTCGACGAGACTTCGCCCCCGGTGCAAACAAGAATTGTAGAATGCTTTTATTTCGTTATCTTCCGTTTTAACGACGATAAACGATTGGTCGACGATGTCATATACGATGTAGTCACCCGGATCATCAAGTTCTTCAACTCTGGCAACCATTTGCCAAACAAAAGGCCACAATGTCCTCTTCTCTGCTTCGTGACAGTGTCTGTCAGTGTGTCTGCTCGTATCGATATCGTCCAGATCGGACTCTTCTGTACAGCCAGGGCGGAATTGAGGAGGAATGGAAATCGTTTCATTTTCAAGACATTTTTGATAGTGCATGCATTCATTTTTTTTACTCATATTTTTTCCTGTTCATAACTCGAGTTTCGGGGGGGTCAATTTTCGACCAAAAAATAATATTTAGAGCTTGTCAATAACGTAATATTCTGCGTCGGATAACCTTTCGTATCCAGGGCGCTCAAAGGAGCACCTGTTGTTGTATGTAATCTTTGAGCAAGACAGGAGATGGAATGATAGACGAGTAGAATTTACACTCCCTCGTCCCTCTTAACTAACGGATAAAAATGAAAGTGAATCTCACGCGCCGGTATAATAATAGACCAATATCAACTGTACTTAAAGTCAACCGGAAGCCTGTGAATACCGGTAGATCAAAGGCGTGTATTGATCAGTATCGACTAACAGTCACACACAGCGAGGTGAATACGCCCACTTGGCAGTTGTCAATTTTTCCTCTCCGGCCATTCTATTGTCGTGCAACCCCACCGTGTATTTTCCCTTCTTTTAAAAACCGCTTTCATCAATCAGGGAACGCGGTTTCTGAGGGGCTCCCGGTAACACATTGGCTGCTTGTGCCACCTGAGTTATGATCACCGTTGTATCCCATTCCGCGTTACTGATAAAGTACTGTAACGACAGTTCATCACTATCGGGAACCACATCCGCCATGCGTTCCATATTCTTGCGTCGTGCCTGCATCAGGCCTTGCAAATACGATTTGGCCTGTGTTGAATAGTCATGGTGCGACGTAGAGAAATGTTTCCTGAATTCAGCACAACAGATATTAAAACGCTTGCTGATTTTTTAAAACAAGATATTGTCATGCTGAACCTCTTCAGGTTGAGTTATTTTCTGGTGGGATTTTGAAGTAGATCCCTTTGTTGATTTTATTTTTTTCTGACATTACGGTAATTATATCAAATTTTGTTTTGATTCAAAAAAGATAGGTGTAACAAAGTAGAACCAGGTGGGTTATGCTCGTATTATCTACTGATCTACCACTGTGTTTCCGGCGTCACAAGGAGTTTATGCGGCGAGTAGGGGATCCTTCGTCGTGTCGGCCTTGAATACGAAATGTTATCCGGCGCAGAATGTTAAGTTATTTACAGGCCCTTAATGGACTGGATGTGTCTTGACGATGCTTGTAAAGGTTTTCCACCGGATACAGAATTTACGTACATTGCAACATAATGATTCTGGAGATGAAACGTTAACGATTCAACAAAAATGGAGGCGTTGTGACACAGTCTATCTATGATATTGTGATTAAAAACCGAAGTGGTGAACCTGTTTCTATGGAACGTTTTCGTGGCAAGGTACTGCTCATTGTCAACACAGCCAGCAATTGCGGGTTTACTTCCCAGTATGAGGCTCTCGAGGATCTATATAAAAATTACAAAGAGTCTGGTCTGGAAATCATTGGCTTTCCTTGTAATCAGTTTATGAAGCAAGAGCCAGGGTCTGATGAAGAAATAGCCGAATTTTGTTCGGTCAATTACGGTGTGACCTTTCCTGTGTTCGGGAAAATTAATGTGAACGGTTCCGCAGCCTCTCCTTTATACAAAAAATTGAAGAGTGATGCACCTGGCGTGCTGGGTAGTCAGAGCATTAAATGGAATTTCACCAAATTTTTGGTGAATAAAGAAGGGAAGGTCATAAAGCGCTCAGCGCCTACGGTTGCACCGCAAAAACTGGTGAAAGATATTGAAGCCGCAATAAATACGGCTTGAATACGGATTGTTCAACCCTGTGTATTCCCACGCGGAGCGTGGGAAAGAACGGTGAGGTCTTAAATCTCGTTCAGCTCAACTTTTCTTACCCACAACAATATTTCCTTTTCCACTATGCCAAGAGCCTTGTTCTTAAATGGGCGCAATAAAAAAGGCACATCCAGGTGCAGGTCTATTTCTCTTTCGTGAACAACCAGGCTGCCATATAGTTTAGCGCTACTAATCCGAAAGGATATTTCAGCCTTTATATCACTAACCCAGCGTGTCGATGGATTATATTCGGAGAATTTTCGTTCATAAGACTGCAATGCCGCTTTGGTTGCCAATATGGCTTTTTCCTTGCCAATGTTATGCTGAACCCGTTGTTTCATTATGTACTCTCTATATTTTAACTATTTTTTAAAATAGGCTCTGAAGATTAACGCCCGGCCGTGAAACTTGTCAGCTTGCTTTTTTCTGCGTCTGCAAATTCCACAGTTCAGCATAATGACCTTCGTGTTCTACCAGCTCATCATGGGTACCTTCTTCTTTAACCGTTCCATTTGAAATAAGGTATATCTTGTCCGCATTTTTTACGGTGGAAAGGCGATGGGCAATAATAATGGTTGTTTTGTTACGTGAGATTTCGGCTAACGAACTCTTGAAATTATCTTCCGTTTTGTTATCCACGGAAGAGGTTGCCTCATCCAGCACGAGTACCGGCGCATCTTTTAATATTGCCCGGGCAATTGACAGGCGCTGTCGTTGTCCGCCGGAAAGGGTTTTGCCACATTCATCAAGCACAGTATTAAACTGTTTCGGCATGGCCTGGATAAAATCATAGGCCTGGGCATGTTTGGCCGCCTGAATAACATCCTCATCGCTGGCCTGCGGTCGCCCATAACGAATATTATCGATTATTGACGATTGAAACAGGAACGGGTCCTGACTGATGACGGACATCAGGCGGCGCAAATGTTTTAACTCGATATCCTTGATGCAGTTGCCGTCAATCTCTATGTTGCCTCCTTGTATATCGTAAAAACGACCTAACAATTTAACCAGGGTGGTTTTTCCCGATCCGGTGTCGCCAACAAATGCGGTGGTCTTTCCGGCGGCGATATACAGATCCAGCGAGTGAATGAGAGGTGTGCCATTAGCATAGGCGAAATCAACACGATGAAAGGTAATACCTTTTTTCAATGCGGTGTTTTCAATTTTTATCGGTCCGCTGACAATAGTGGGTTCTATTCCGCGAAGGGCGATAATGTGTTCAGCGGCTGAAACGGCGGCTTGATATATCTCTACTTCACGAGCGATGCCCTGGGTGGACATAATCATAGGTGGCAGTAGCGATGATAACAGGGACAAGGCGGGGAAGGGCAGTGAACCATTTAGCACCGCGGTACTACCATATATCATAGATGCTGCAATACCGGAGGATAGCGCGAACTGGGTTACCGAGGTTATCCAGTTGGCCATTTCCGTGGCGTTTTTATTGTCTTTGATGTGTTTGACAGAGATATCTTCTAACCGTTTAATCTCTTGTTCTTCAGCCGTAAAACTGCGAATAGTTGCAATGCCGTTGATGTTGTCGGATACGACGCCTTTGAGGCGATTATCACTTTGCAATTTCAGTTGAAAAGACTCAGTGATTGTCTGGCGCCTGGATTTGGTGATGTAATACAGGACGGGAATGGGTGCTACCGCGATAATAAAGGCGGTGGGGGCGACGATAAATAATACGCTGGTGCCAATAAATAACGTCAGTCCACGTTCGATAAAGGAATGAGGCACAGTGTTTATAAATTGCGCAATCAATTCGCCGTCGTTGTTGACCCGACTAACAAGCTCATGACTGCTCATGTTGTCCAGGCTGGCCATGTCCATATTATGAATATGCGCCACGGACGACCGCCTTAAGTTATCGTAAATTTCCGTGGCATAGTTTTCCCAGGCGTTTTTGCGTTTGTATTCCACCACAGATTGCAGCGATGACAAGGAGAAATAAAGGGCGGTTAGCAGCGTCATCTGCACCAATGGATTGGCAAGCACGGCAATATTACACAGTATTGGCACTCCCGCCAGCGGCAAACCACCGATAACACCAGCCACTATAATCAATCCAAGATTAATCGGCCCTGCTACTTTTAAAAGAGTGCCCGCTGTAGACAGACTGGTGGCCTGGCCCAGGGATGAGCCCTCCGGTTTCGCCGAGTGAATCAGATCAAACAGCGCCTTGCTGTTTTCTCCAAAAACTCCGGAAATCAGGTTGAACAGCTTGTTTTTCGGTCCATCTTGCGATTGCCCGGTCGCGTGTGCTGTTGACTCGTTGCTTTTTAGAGAATCTTTGGGTATCAGCCCCAGAATCGACAGGCAGTTTTCCAAAAAGGCATTAATCCCCTTTTGGGCTATGCCTGGATCGAAACATACCAACACCCGGCCGGTTAACGGGTTTGCTTTAACGTGGTCAATACCGGCGATCGTTTCAAAATAATGCTCCACTTCGGCGGCGACATTATCGTTACCGTATAGCCCTGGCACCAGCCACCGCTCTCTACCATCAATAGAGGATAGTAGCTTAAGTCCTGCAACCCTTCCGTTCGCCATGCCTGTCTTCCTGATAATTATTTTTTACGCGCCTGATGGAGTGTCGTTAGCACTCTTTTTTTGCAGTTTGCTTTTTGCTTCGTAATAGCTGTCTTCCACATCTTCAACAACCGTGGCCACTATTTCATTCAGCGGTTTTCCATCATCGACGGCTCGATGCACCCTGTTGACCAGTGTTTCCCCCGTTGTCGTTGATAACCCCAGAATATGGCCTAATAAGGATTTTCCGGTCACTGATTGGCTGTAAGAGTTTGCGCCTACCAATAAAGCGCCAGGGAGTCCAAACATGCGACGTGCAACAAAACCAACGCCAACATGAATAATGCCGGATTTTACGTTGCCATCGACTAACAGGCTGGCACCGGGGGTGAAGACAACCTCTCCAAGAAGTTTTAAACTTTTTGTTATTGGATCCTGGTCTGGATGTTTTGTCTCATGTATCGTCGTTTCTGCGGGGGGGGCTATTATCGGTATTGTGTTTTTTGATTCATTCGCTGCGTTTGTTTCGTCAGTCATATTACACCTGAAAATTGCTTTATTATGATACTTATCAGTAGATGGGGATCAACCAACAGACAGGGCACAACAGCTTCCCGTTTTAGCACCCGGTTTTGATTGTGTCGCAATAATGATTAAAACGCCGGGCACAACGCACTTCAAGCATGAATGCTACAATTTGAAACGAGCCAGGACACGTCGAAATAAAATGCCAAAACGGGAAGTCATTGCGCCCCTTGTTACTAACTTACATAGCGGTTACGACTCCGTTACAGCCGTGATAGCTGGCGTATCAGAATCTTTAACGCTCCCCTTCGAACAAGCACCTTTACAATTTTGCAGCAGGGACTTACCGGTGACAGTTTTACTGTAGGAGTTGGCGGCAACCAGTATCAGGCCGGGTAAACCCAGTGTGAGGCGGGCAATCAAACCCACACCAACATGAGCCAGACCCGGTTTAATCTGGCCATCCAGCAACAAGCTGGCACCCGGCGTGATAAAGGCTTCTCCAAGTAACCGTCCACCATTTTTTGCAATACTTGTTTCTTCAGTCATACCTGTATTATCTCCATATTTGTAGTGAATGTGAATGTTGCATTACCCAACGAAGATCGCCCGGTATACGTTGTTGCAGACACTTGCTGGATCTAAATCCAGCGCTTTCACCTGTAAGCAACGTTTTCACTTGTCACTTTCCCTGGATATCAGAAGGGAGTTGTCGCCCTTAACAGGGATAACATGTCTCAGTGAAGCCGGTATTTAGAAGATGCCTGTATTTGCAGCAACAACGAACGACCTGGCTAAGTGGCCACATCGTCCTCAGACGCCAATAGAAACCACCAAGCACTTTGCTGGCGACCACTACTATAGACAATTTATATCAGATACAACAGGTATTGAGCAGCCAGTTTTTAAATAAATGTTATTATATTAATACACAATTTGTGCGAATTTCATCCAGGCTATTGAGTGTTTGTTAACGATTAGCGCTTTTTATTTGTTTGGACTAACAAAGTCAGGACTATTGAGTTTTTGGGGAAACCAGCTTTTTCAGCATTGTAAGCATAGGTTTATTTTCTGATAAGAAAACGACAAATTTGTATAAATTATCAGCATTATGCTCATTAATAAATCAAATTTTGTAAAATACAGATTGCTCAATGCCTGGTAAAGAACAGGTTGCTCAATGCCTGACAGAGGCCTTTATTTAGCTGATTTCTGCTGCTACACTCCGACCGCACAAAGCCATCGTTTCCACACGAACGAATGATGTTGTCAAGAGAATATCAGGTATCCAGTAACAGGCATTGAGCAGCGAGCTTTCCAATAAATTTCTTTATTAAAGCTCAATTTTAGCGAATATCATCCAGGCTATTGAGTGCTTGTTAATGATCGGCGCTTTTTTATTTGTTTGGACTAAAAAGTTAGCGCTATTGAATTTTTTTGGGAAGACAATTTTTGTAGTATCGTAAATACAGGCTTGTTTTCTGATGAGCAAACGATAAGTTTGTATAAATTATCGTTTGCTCGTTCATAAATAAAATTTTGTAAAGCACAGGCGGCCCACTGCCTGTAGTAAAAATATTCAGGGAAGAGATAGACGTTGTAGACGAGAACGGATTAAATATGGATATAGACTGGTTAGCCAGGTTATCGTGTGTTCATTCCCAAAACGTTTTCCTCCGCTTGATGTGACATATC
>JAADIL010000071.1 GCA_013151355.1 Gammaproteobacteria bacterium | reverse complement strand
CACAGATATCCAGTGCAAAGATACTGGCCAGCTCCAGTAATTTATCCTCAATCCACTGCCTGCGATGCTCATAATTGTTGCCGGATATTTGGTCAGTTCCACAGAGAAAAGCTCTGCGAAGAGCCTGCCCCACGAAGTGCTTTGGGTACACAGCGGGATACACAATGATAATAAGGGAGTGCTCTCCCCCTTGCTGAGGATAGAAAAGATGTGAATTCTGAAGGTGGAAAAAGTTTTTATTTAATATCAAAACCAACTCAGACGGAGGCCACATTTAATTTTGGTATAGCAGTGGTACTTGGCGATCAGAATAGCTCACTGCCTATTTCAGAAACGTTTGATTTGAATAATGACGGCATACTGGATTCGTTTTCTTTTTGCGCAACGTCAGAAGGCATTAGTTTTGATATATGGAGTGCTACTCCGTATAAGAGTAAAAATATTTGGAATGGGTACTATTACCCTGGTTATGATATTGATTCAAATTGCCCCGAGAGGTAATAAATTTTTCGGTTATTTTTTAGGGCTCTTCGTAGATCAGTGTTAAAGCTAAAATCGATGAGGTCATATACGCCCCCATCACCCTTGTAGTGAATCCTCCACCAGCTAAAGCTGTGGCTTCGAGTTACGGCTGATTATCCCCTCTCTCGAAACGAGGAGAGAGTCAGGATGAGGGCTCATGAATCAATCTCATTGATCAAAATATTGTCAGAGCTAAACAGATTGTCTGCTGCCATGTTATTTATTTTCTTGCTGCTGTTCCATCTTGCTTGCAGTCGGCCATACGAAAAAGCTGAATCCCGTTAGAGCCAGATCATGTAACCCGTTTCAAAAGGATGTGCCTGCAAGGCGTGGTACGGATAGGCGCGGATTTTATAATGCTGCAAGCCAGACAACTCAGGTACCAGATCCAGGATGAAGGTCTGTTGCTTGTCAATCTTCTCACCATCGGGTTGTAACGGGATACGCATTTGCACGACAAACTCTTCGTGAACGGTGGTCGTGCCCACCAGACATTCCACGATGATGTCGCTGGACTCCAGTCCATCCAGATAAACGCTGACCTGAATTTTCAGGGTTTCACCATGCATGAGTTGTTCCGGGACGGTATCGATACGCTGCATGCTGACTTCAGGCCAGCGTTCGCTGATTTTTTGTTTCCATGCGGCCAGTTCCCGTGCCGGACTGGCCTGGTCTTTTTTCAGTTTGCGATGCTGCCGGCTGGCCGGAGCATAAAATTTTTCCACATAATCCATGACCATGCGCTGCGAATTGAAATGCGGCAAAATGGATTTCATGGAATTCTTTGACAGCTGCACCCACTCTTCCGAGTAACCAAAACCATTGCGCGCGTAATAGGTAGGGATGATGTCGCGCTCCAGGATGTCCAGCAGTGCTTCCCCTTCTTCGCGATCACGGAAATCTGCATCGTAGTCTGCGCCGTGGGGAACAATTCCCCAACCATTGTCACCGTTGTAACCTTCACCCCACCAGCCATCCAGCACGCTGAGATTAAGCACGCCATTGAGCCCGGCTTTTTCACCGGAGGTGCCACTGGCTTCCATGGGATATTCCGGGTTGTTGACCCAGACATCCACGCCGCTCACCAATTTTCGGGCCAGCGCCAGATCGTACCCTTCCAGCAAAATAATTTTGCCTTCAAACTCCGGGCGTCGGGAAAAATGATGGATAGCACGAATCAGTTCCTGACCGGGATGGTCATTCGGATGAGCCTTGCCAGCAAACAGGATCACTACCGGGCGTTCCGGGTTATTGAGCAAACGCGCCAGACGTTCGGGGTCGGAAAATAAAAGGGTCGCCCGTTTGTAGGTGGCAAAACGCCGGGCAAAACCCAGAGTCAGAATATCGGTTTGATGTTCAGAAATATGACTGGTCAGGCGCTGGATATGGAATTCACCGCAACCATTACGTTCCAGTTGCAGAGTAACGCGCTCACGCACATCGGTGAACAAACGAGATTTCAGAGTCTGACGAATGCTCCAGTAAGACTGATCCGGTACTTCATCAATGCGTTGCCAATAGTCTTCATTCAGTTGTTCATTGCGCCAGCTGCGATCAAAGGTCATATCAAACAGATTGATCCATTCTCGCGCCAAAAAGGTCGCGAGATGTACGCCGTTGGTCACGTACTGAACGGGGTTTTCCGGGTGTGGAATTTGCGGCCAGACGTAACCTTCATTCCGGGAAGCCACCGTGCCATGAATGCGGCTGACCCCGTTATGAAAACGCGAACCACGTAAAGCAAGCGCCGTCATGTTGAAACCACCCGGGTTATCGGGACTGGCGCCCAGTTCGAGAATACGATCCAGTTCTTCGTGCAAATCAGTCACGAAGTTTTTGAAGTAACTGCTGAACTGGTAATGGTCAAAAATGTCATGGCCCGCCGGTACGGGTGTATGTGTGGTAAATACCGTATTCGCCGCCACCAACTCCAGAGCCGCGCTGAAATCCATGGCATCCAGAGTATGTTCACGACATCGCTCCAGAATCTGGAAAGCGGCATGTCCTTCGTTGATATGCCAGACGGTTGGTTTCAGGCCCAGCGCCCGCAGTGCCCGCACCCCGCCGATACCCAGCACAATTTCCTGCTGGATGCGGGTATTGATGTCACCGCCATACAGCTGACGGGTGATCAATCGATCCTCTTCTTCATTCTCTGCCACATCGCTGTCCAGCAGATAGAGGGTGATATGACCAGCCTTGGCTTCCCAAACCTTGAGTTCCAGCGTCCGCCCCGGCAACCTGACCTGTACGTGCAGTTCCCTGCCCTCGTTGTCCTTTGCTGGCATGATGGGCAGGTCATCAAAATTGGCCGGGGTGTAATGGGCAATCTGGTTACCCTGGCCATCAATGGTCTGGGTAAAATAGCCCTGGCGATAAAGCAGGCCAACCGCCACAAAAGGTAACCCGAGATCGCTGGCCGCCTTACAGTGATCTCCCGCCAGTATCCCCAGCCCTCCTGAATAAATCGGTACACTTTCATGCAGACCGAATTCGGCACAAAAATAGGCCACCAGATCCTGTTCATCGTCCAGCAAATCAGAGACACTGGGATGACGATTTTTCTGGTGGTAGATGTCATAAGCAGACAGCACACGTTCGTAATCTTCCATGAAGATACGGTCTTCGACCACCTGCTCCAGCCGCTCCTGGGAAATACGACGCATGAAGACTTTGGGACTGTGACGACATTCCGACCAGAGCGTCGAATCCAGGTGGTAAAACAACCCTCGAACCTGACGATCCCAACTGTACAGCAGATCATTCGCCAATTCGTTGAGGCGACTCAGGCGCTCCGGAACGTGGGGCTGAACCTCAAGTGAAAAACGTTTTCCCGCCATGATTTCATCCGTTGGTTAGCGACCATCAACAGGCCGGTGATTTATACATCGTCAATCGCCAGAATATGGCGTGTGTACCCTGTTACTATTATAGAAACCTCATCCCGCTGTGGATAGGGAGAAATTACCGGCAGCTTTTGCGTGGCTTCCGACAAAGTTTGCGAATGACGCGAGGTCGCATCATGATGAGAAATCAACGTGACATTCTTGTTGTTAAGAATTTAAGAAAGAAACGCACTCAATTATCAGGAACGCACACGATTCAGGCAAACAATGAATAACCAGGAGCCTGTCGAACTCAAAATAACTTTCCCTCGCTACGATTCCCCAAGCCCGACAGGCTTCCTGGTCAAACGGGTATTTAATGCATAGCCCGGTGGAAACGTGATGCTTCTGACGTTTTCAGGTCATAAGCAGTGTCACAATTGACAAATACAAACCGAAATTCTCTATGCAAAACAACCAGCTACTAATTGGTGCCCGAGGCCGGAATCGAACCGGCACGACCGTTAAGTCGAGGGATTTTAAGTCCCTTGTGTCTACCAGTTTCACCACCCGGGCGGGCTGTGCTTGATAACGGTGTCGATTGTACCGTCTGTCCCAGGAAAATGGGAACCAAACCCGATTAAAAAATTGTGGAGGCGGAACCCGGAGTCGAACCGAGGTACACGGATTTGCAATCCGCTGCATAGCCACTCTGCCATTCCGCCAAATATCCGACTTTCGCCGTGTGCGATAATAACCACGTTTTAATCGAAGAGTCTCAAACCAAAAAACCCCGATCGCAAGATCGAGGTTTTGCATTCTTGTACCACCCTGTTTCCTTTTCAATCAAAGAAGAGGAGTGGAGCGGGAAACGAGATTCGAACTCGCGACCCCAACCTTGGGCAAGGTTGTGCTCTACCAGCTGAGCTATTCCCGCCTGCGCTTCAAGCCGGTGTATTGTACTGGCGGCGCTTTCGCTGTCAAGCGTCTGGGCAACAAATGTCGGTTTAACTGCCCTCTTTTTGTAGTGATGGCCATGCAGAGCGAATATAAATGACCATAGACCACAGGGTAAGCCCCGCAGAAATATACAAAAAAACAAATCCGGTTTCCGCAACAGGAAATTCACCAACGGGTTCACGATACAGCAACAGCACCAGCGCCAGCATTTGTGTGGCGGTCTTGATTTTGCCGATCACCGATACGGCCACCTGTGCGCGCTCACCGAGTTCAGCCATCCACTCCCGCAGTGCGGAAATGACAATCTCGCGACCAATAATTACTGCGGCAGGTAACGCCAGAAACAAACCGGGAAACGGTGTGGGATTTACATCCACCAGCATCACCAATGCCACGGCGACCATGAGTTTGTCGGCCACCGGGTCGAGAAAGGCACCAAAAGCCGAAGTGAGCTGCATGCGACGCGCCAGATAGCCGTCCAGCCAGTCAGTCCAGGCTGCCACGGCAAAGACCACAGTAACGGCAATGTGAGACCATTCTACAGGCAGATAAAACAGCACAGCAAAAACGGGAATCAGCGCAATGCGCAGCAGGGTCAACAAATTGGGTAGATTAAAGCTCATATCTGTTCAGGTATTCGTATTATTCATCCACATGAAACACATCATACACCCGTTGCGCCAGTTGCTTGCTGATGCCGGGCACACTGGCAAGGTCTTCCACGCCTGCACGCGCCACTTCCTGCAAGCCACCAAACTGTTTCAGCAAGGTCTGCCGACGCTTGGGGCCAAGGCCGTTAATGCCTTCCAGCACGGAAGTGTTACGCGCCCTGGCGCGTCGTGCCCGGTGGCCGGTAATGGCAAAACGGTGAGCTTCATCACGTATCTGCTGGATGAGGTGTAGTGCAGGTGAATCAGCGGGCAGTATACGGGGCGTATCCTCCCTCAACAATTTTTTGTCCGCCGCAGATGCATCAGACGATTCTTTGTCTGGCGACAGGGCCGC
>JAADIL010000133.1 GCA_013151355.1 Gammaproteobacteria bacterium | reverse complement strand
CGAAAATCATCCAGGCGCTCACCAAGAATTGCACGAACAATCGCCAAATTCAGTTTTTGGTAATCATGCACGGCAACATTTCTAAAACCCACCATGGCCTGCATATGAGAGCTGAGTTCAGCTGACAATAAACCGGCTGCCTCCAGCATGCGAAAAGCATCACGACTTTCCTGAGGAATCCCAAGCCCTTTAATTCTGACTTGATGCATGGCTGCATCGATTGCAGCCTCGCAGGCCCGTTGCAAATTGAAAACAATGGAGTCCTGACGAGCATAATCAGTTTCAAGCTCATCCTCATGCCCGGCATATTCGTCAACAACTCGCCCCAAACAACGCTCAATTGAAGCAGCCTTGTTTAGCAATACGTCGTCAACCATGAACAGTACCACGCTGTTTGATATCTTCCAGTATGCCCCGTCTCTCCTCGTTAAGACGAGCATAGGCAACATAAACATAGTCTTCAAATCGTTCGCAAACAACCTGCTCTCCGCAATACATGCGTTTACCGGTAGAGATCACCTGCATCTGCATCACTGTAGAAGCCGACAAAAGATCAACCAGGTCGACGTCTTTACCCATTTCTCTGGCAATGTCCTGCGCAACATCCCACAAATGTACGTTGTCCACCGGGTCTTGAAGAAGTACAGCCAAATCGATATCGCTGTCTGGGCGTACATGTGGCGTACCCCATGAACCAAAACTGTATATTGATATAACCTCTGGCAACCCATGGCGCACCAGCCTGACAATATCGGTGTTTCGATCACCCATTCTCAAGTCCTGATTGCGTTTCCGGATGTAAATTTTTCAGCCGGTCAGACTCGGCTTTCAGTTGCTCGATTTCAGTTTTGAGCGATTCGTATTCAGCCATTTTATGTTTGAGAAAACGTGTCGTGAGTCGGGCCTTTTCCTCGACACCCTTGCGGGTCAACAAATAGACGTAGGTTCTCTTGCTGGGGTTGCATTGAAAATTGCGCGCTTTCACCTGGCCCTTTTCAACCAGCGCGCGGAGACAGTAGTTGGTTTTTCCCAGGCTAACACCCAATGCCCCGGCAAGTTGACGCTGGCTGATCTCGGGCTGAGCCTCGATAAGCTTGAAGATGCGATAGTGGATTTCGTCGTAGGGCATGAGTTTGGGATATCTTTCGGTAGGCAGAGCCCTGTATGCCCTGCCGGTACTCCCCGCCAGTTATGTTCACAGAATGAACGATTGGCGCATTAGAACCTGTATCGATTGCGGGGTCAAGAAAACCGGTGAAGCCGGAAGTGCCTGGGGCAAGGAACCAGGACCCGAATCGGATGCCTGCAATTAGTGCTTTGGACTGAGTACCCGGGAGCCTGCCGAACTCAGATAAATCTACTGCGAAAAAACCATTCTGGCATTTGCAGCAGCACCCAAAGCAAGCGAGCTGCGAGAAATGTAAATCCCGGGGAAATTCATTCGATGACGATCAACCTGTTAGCTCGTCAGCTGCAATTCATGCCAAATGGCCTGTGTAGCATCAGCCCGGTTCATGCTGTAGAAATGCAGGCCCGGGGCTCCCTGTTCGAGCAAAGTTTTGGCCAATTGCGTACTAATCTGTTGGCCAAAGGCACGCAGAGAGGCAGCATCATCACCAAAGTCTTCCAGGCGTTTGCGTAACCAGCGGGGAATTTCAGCACCACACATATCTGAGAAACGCGCCAGATTTTTATAATTGGTAATGGGCATAATGCCCGGCACAACAGGAATATCCAGCCCCATTCTTTCGCAATCATCCACGAAGCGAAAATAGGCGTCCGCATTGTAAAAATATTGGGTGATAGCGCTGCTGGCACCAGCATCAACTTTGCGTTTGAAGTGCTCTAAATCGGCCGTAGCAGTTTTGGCCTGAGGATGAATTTCCGGGTAGGCAGCCACCTCAATGTGAAAATGATCGCCTGTCTCGGCACGAATAAATTCCACCAATTCATTCGCATAACGTAACTCACCCATTTCATGCATGCCAGAAGGCATGTCACCACGAAGCGCAACAATGCGACTGATGCCATTGTCGATATAGATTTGCAGAAGCTCGCGAATATTTTCTTTTGTTGAGCCTACACAAGTGAGATGCGGTGCAGCATCAATGCCCGCATTTTTAATTTCCAGTACCGTATCCAGCGTACCCTGTTGGGTGCTACCACCAGCACCATATGTAACAGAGATATACGCCGGATTGAGTTTGGCCAGTGTTTCGCGGGTTTTGCGCAGTTTAATTTTTCCCTCTTCCGTTTTTGGGGGGAAAAACTCAATACTAAAAGCAGGTTTGTATTTTTTTTGTGATTGCATAATTTTAGAAAATAAGACTCAGGCGTAATACCTGACTTTCTTCCCTCACTACTCGTTATTTATCGCTTATCGGAGCCAGCAGGAATTCAACGACAAACCTGTATTGTTCCACGTAAACAAGTTCAAGCACACGACTCACATCAATATTCATATATTCGTGCACTATGCGGTTTCTCAATCCGATGGCGGCATTCCAGGCCGGCAAATCTTCAGTGCTCATCACTCCTGCGCGCGCCAGCGCTGCCAGCGCATCATACGCAGAGACAGGTACCGACTCACCTTTCGCTTTAAGAATCTGCTTTGCCTTGCCAATGGCATTTTCAATCAGCACTTGCAAGGCATGCAGCACACCATTTTCTTCCAGACGCGAAAGTTTCTCTCCCGCCTGTAATTTTTGCCGGGCTTCGTCAAGCAGGGAACTTTGTTCTCCGGCAATCTGTGCGGTCTCGGCCTGGTAAAGATCAAGCCGCATGATGCTTTTCCCATTCCCAGGTTTCCAGCTCGCGCCACGTTCGTCCCAGAAAATGATTCCAGGCCAGACTGTCTTCACCCTTCAATGGCACACCATCTTCGGCTACCACAGCACGCATGGCAAGCTTTGCACCTGGCAGATCAATCAGGTCAATACGGTCTTCCTCAACCGCTAATGCAGTTGCCAACAAACGGCGCAGGGTCTCGGTTTTTGCCAAAGACTCAAGCAACGACAGGCCTCGTTTCCATTGAATAGCGATATCCCAATCACTTTCGGAACGAGCACACCCCTCTGCCTGGCTTCCAACAAGTACAGCCAGTTCAATGTCTGGCTGTACATCCAACACCTGTTGCAATTTTGGAAAAACCATATTCAATTCTGGACCTCGGCATTCACCGGGGCGCGCGATGGTATCAAGCCTGACCACACACCATTCGCCAGAGCCTCTAGTACCGATAATGCCCAGGCTTGTAAGGTCCTTCCACGGGCACATTAATATAGTCAGCTTGCTCTTGAGACAAAGTTGTAAGATTCACACCAATTTTTTCCAGATGCAGGCGCGCGACCTTTTCATCCAGAGTTTTGGGCAACACATAAACTTCGTTTTTATAATCGTCACCCCTGATGAAAAACTCAATTTGCGCCAATACCTGATTGGTGAACGATGCAGACATCACGAAACTGGGATGACCAGTAGCACAACCCAGATTCACCAAGCGGCCTTTGGCCAGCACAATGATTTTTTTGCCGTCGGGGAAAGTAACGTGATCCACTTGCGGCTTGATTTCTTCCCATTCGTATTTTTCCAGTGAGGCAATGTTGATCTCGGAATCAAAGTGACCAATATTGCAGACAATGGCTTCATTTTTCATGGCAGCCATGTGATCGTGATCAATCACATCAAAATTACCGGTGGTCGTAACAAAGATATCACCCTGATCAGCAATTTCATTCATGTCCATTACGCGATAACCTTCCATTGCAGCCTGTAATGCACAAATAGGATCAATCTCGGTCACCCACACAGTGGCACCCATACCACGGAAGGCCTGCGCGCAGCCCTTGCCCACATCACCGTAACCCAGCACGACACAAATTTTGCCGGCAATCATGACGTCCGTCGCACGTTTGATGCCATCCAGTAAAGATTCGCGACAGCCATACAGATTGTCGAATTTGGATTTGGTCACCGAGTCGTTGACATTCATCGCCGGGAATAACACACCCGCTTCCACCATCTGGTAAAGACGATGCACACCCGTCGTTGTTTCTTCAGTCACACCCTGAATACTTTCAGCCATTTTCTGCCACTTGGTGTTATCTGTGGGCAGATTACGACGCAA
This sequence comes from Gammaproteobacteria bacterium, assembly GCA_013151355.1. Classification (GTDB taxonomy): domain Bacteria; phylum Pseudomonadota; class Gammaproteobacteria; order SZUA-152; family SZUA-152; genus SZUA-152. Next base: position 621 of record JAADIL010000133.1, on the reverse strand, counting down.
CACATCGAGAATAGCGACATATTCTTCGTTATCGCCGTCTTTGGCATCCGGCACGGCTCCGGCTTTTTCGAATTCAACACCTTTGTGTACCAACAACGTAGCATCACCGCCGTCGTCAAGAATCATGTTAGGCAATTTGCCGCCGGGCCAGTTAAAGGCTTGTTCGGTACACCACCAGTACTCTTCGATGCTCTCACCCTTCCAGGCATAAACGGGAATACCCTGGGCCGCGATGGCCGCAGCCGCGTGATCCTGTGTGGAATAGATGTTACATGAGACCCAACGCACTTCGGCACCCAAAGCCACCAGGGTTTCGATCAGTACCGCCGTCTGAATCGTCATGTGCAGGCTACCCATGACACGGGCACCCTTGAGAGGCTGCTCTTTTCCGAACTCTTCACGCAAAGCCATCAGGCCCGGCATTTCAGTTTCAGCAATGGCGATTTCTTTATGGCCCCATTCGGCCAGACCAATATCGGCAACTTTGTAATCGGTAAATCCGGAATCAACAACAGCGTTCATATTTCATTCTCCTTTTTGCATCGTACCGGATTATCAAATACGGCAGTGGACACAAGCTATAAAAAGTTGAATGAGCGCCGTTCCTGCTTTTGACTACAT
>JAADIL010000135.1 GCA_013151355.1 Gammaproteobacteria bacterium | reverse complement strand
ACGTTGTCATAAACGCAGGCCTGTGGGGATTCTCTTAAAACTACGGCAGAAGGGAGGGGAATCTTTAGGAACGCGCACGTAATAACTTCCCTGTTTGGCATCCCGGCTTCAGCCCGTATTCGTCCGTTCCTCAATCACAAAAGCTCGAAATAGAACGACTATTCCTGCGCTTTTGTTCAATCAGAACGAACGAATACGCACCAAATCCGGGCGTCAGGCGCCGGGAGGTTATTACGTGCGCGTTCCCTGGCGGGGGATGACGGGAAAAACGGTGATGTGTAATAGTGCGTGTTGCCCGGAAAAGACAGGCGGATGGAGCAGGACAGCGAGGGAAGGTACTAATGAAGACTACAGCTGACGTCTTCCGGAGAAGGCGTGGGAAAGCGTTCCGCCATCGACATATTCCAGTTCGCCTCCCAACGGCACGCCGTGGGCAATACGTGAGCTGGTGACACTGTGCACTTTGGCCATTTCGTTGATGTAGTGAGCTGTGGCCTCGCCTTCGACGGTGGGATTGGTGGCGAGAATGAGCTCGCTGATAGCGCCTTCGGCAAGTCGATTGTCCAGCAAATCCAGCCCGATTTCATTGGGGCCGATGCCGTCCAGTGGTGAAAGGTGCCCCATCAGGACAAAATAATAACCGCGATACGGTGTGGCCTGTTCGATGGCGCGTACATCCGCCGGAGATTCCACCACACACAACAGATGTCGTTCACGACCGGTGTTGGCGCACAGCGGGCAGAGATCCGTTTCGCTGAGCGTACGACATTGCGTACAGTGACCAACCTGTTCTGCGGCGTCGGTGAGTGAGCGGGCCAGCGCCAGCGCTCCTTCGCGATCACGTTCCAGCAAATGAAAGGCCATGCGCTGCGCCGACTTGGGACCGACGCCGGGCAGGCAGCGCAGGTCTTCAATCAGGCGATTGATTAGCGGACTGAATTCCACAAGACCAGTCAGAAACGGGGTGTTAAGTGAATGTGCAGACTAAAACGGCATCTTGAAACCGCCGGGCAGATTCAGCCCCGCAGTCATGCCTGCCATTTTTTCCGATGAAGTGCTTTCCACCTGACGCACGGCATCGTTTACCGCTGCGGCGAGCAGGTCTTCCAGCATTTCTTTGTCATCACCCATCAGGCTGTCGTCAATGCTCACACGTTTTACATCGTGCCTACCTGTCATTACCACCGAAACCATGCCGCCACCTGCCTGGCCGGTGACTTCCATATTGGCCAGTTCTTCCTGGGCTTTTTGCATATTGGCCTGCATTTCCTGGGCCTGTTTCATCATTTTACCGAGACCACCTTTTATCATGATATTGCTCCTGCCTGTAATGGACAACGAAAAACCGGGACTGGACGTGAATTATACATGAGAGTCAAAACGGTGCATAAAATGTGCCCTGTCTGATTTGGCCTTCTGGTGATTGCTTTTTGTTTGTGCACAATCAGTTTATTATCAAGCAGATTTTTTATATTTTACATGTGCTTAAGGATGCACCATCCAGAACTGATGATTTCATCATCGTAGCGAATAGCCGCATTGTTGATAATTCCTGCATATTTTTTTAATCAGCTCACTCTTTGCGCGGACTTTGAAATATCCGGAACTGGAAAGCGACGAATCCTATGGCCAGACAGTTTCCTCCCAATATCAAATCACACTGCGTACTGACGTTTGGTTTTGCGTTATTACTTGCCACAGTGGGTTTGCTGGTCTACGCGGTGCCGGGTGGTTTTGATCTGGAGGAAAACGTGGCGCTGGATTTTTTGTTCAAGCAGCGCTCGCAAGCCCCGCCACCAGACAGTGTTATGCTGGTCTCGATCGACAAAACAGCTGCACAGCAACTGGAGTTGGCCAATGATTCGGCAACCTGGCCACGTGAACTGCATGCGCGCCTGATTGACCGGTTAGCGGCGGCAGGGGCTGTGGTGATTGTCTTCGATGTGTTTTTTCGTCAGCCCAAAATGCCCGCACAGGATGCGCGTCTGGCGCAGGCAATGCGACAGGCAGGCAATGTTGTGATTTTCGCCAAATTGCAACGTGAAGTGCAAACCCTGGCGGGAGGCGGCGAATATAATCTGGAACGTTTACTCTTGCCGTTGCCCATGTTTCAGCAAGCCGCAACGGCCAGTGCACCATTTGCCTTGCCCAGGGTGCCGATCAAGGTTAATCAGTTCTGGACCTTTCACACCTCGGCTGGCGGCCATCTCTCGTTGCCGAGTGTCGCCCTGGAGCTCTACGCAACACAAGATCACACATCATTATTTGCGGTTTTTGCCAGGGTCAATCCACAGCAGGCAGCAGTATTACAGGCATCACTTGACGGCCTCACCCGGCGTGAGCGCATCGTGCAAATACGTACTTTTTTCAAACAGCAAACCGCCACCACCCAGGCCCTGCTGGAAACGCTGCGTGAATCTTCCGGATGGGTGCCTGACCTGGAGATCAGGCCTGAAACCAGCCGACGCCTCCAGGCCCTGCTTGCGATGTATGTCGGCCCGGAGCGTCGTTATCTGAATTTCTACGGGCCACCACGCAGCATTCCCACATGGTCATATCATGAAGTGCTGTTTGCGACGCCAGCGCAATTGGCTCCCTTCAAAGACAAAGTTGTGTTTATCGGTTTTTCTGAAGAACGTCAGCCGGAGCAAACAGACAATTTTTACACAGTATTTTCGCAGGCCAACGGCCTGGATTTAAGCGGTGTGGAAATCGCCGCCACCGCCTTTGCCAACCTTGCGGCACTGCCATCAACATCCACTTTAGCGTCTCTTTCGACCTTTTTTGGGGCACAACACCCGGTACAACCTTTGGCGCAACAAAGTCTGCGTTTGCCAGAACCGGCGGTCTATATCGTCATCATCATCAGTTTTGGTTTATTGCTGGCCTGCTTCAGCGGCTTGCCCAGCACCAGTGCGTTTGTGGTTCTGAGCCTGCTCTTCGCCGGGATTTACACGCTGATCTGTGTGCAGCTGTTTGCCCGTTCGGCAATCTGGTTACCGCTCTTTGTTCCGGTTTTGCTGCAAACGCCCCTGGCGTTGTTTGTCGGGCTTTTATGGCGTTATCGACAGCTTAACCGCGAGCGTGGCCGGATTCGTCAGGCCTTCGGTTATTATCTGCCCGATCACGTCGTTGAAAATCTGGCGCGTAGCTCCCGACACCTCAAAGTCCTGAGTGAACGTATGTTTGGCGTGTGCATGGCAACGGATGCTGCGCAATACACCCCGCTGGCCGAGTCGATGACACCTGAGGCTCTTGGTATCTACATGAATGATTATTACGAGCGCCTGTTCAAACCGGTGCGTGCGCACGGCGGCATTATCTCCGATGTGGTGGGGGACGCGATGCTGGCGATCTGGTCCGCGCATCAAGAGGAAAGTCGCTTGCGTCGGCAGGCCTGTGAAGCCGCTCTGGAGGCATTGCGTATCGGACAGGAATCTGCTTCCAGTACTGCTCTGCAGACGCGTATCGGTCTGCATGCGGGTGAGATCATGTTGGGAAACATCGGAGCCCTGGATCACTACGAATATCGTGCCGTGGGTGATATCGTCATTACCGCTTCGCGTATCGAAGGACTCAATAAACAACTTGGCACCGCCTTGCTGGTCTCCGAGGCTGTGCTCTCGGGGCTGGACGGCTTTATCAGCCGCGAACTGGGTGCATTCCGTATGGTTGGCAAACAAAAAGCCATCGTGATTCATGAGTTGTTAGGTCAGCAGAGTGATTGTGATCAACAGCAGCTTCATCTGTGCGAATGTTTTGCCGAGGGACTGTGTGCTTATCAGAGTCACGACTGGGAGACCGCGACAACCTGTTTTGAACGGACATTTGAACTTTCTCCTGGTGACGGGCCCAGCCGCTACTACCTCGAACGTTGCAAATTACATGTGCAAAAAATGTTGCCCCTGCCTCAGGACGGAGTGATTGTGATGCAGAAAAAGTAGGTAAGGGACGTGTACTCGATACCATCCAGTGTCGTTAATGTGAATATTTCACACGCGATAACACAACTATTTCACAGTATTGCGGGGATGTATGGCGTAGTTTCTCTTTTGTCTCGAAGTCAATCTGTATCATATAACCGGTCAATGCTGCATCCGGTAACTAAAAATAGAGGCTTTAGATGAAGTATAAACTGTAGGTAATGCGAGATAATGGCAGGTGTTATAACGCAGAGTAGGTACTTGACCAGGTGTTCTGAATGCTGCCACCTGGTGTGCGTCATCGTTTCCGCCATTACGGTATGGCTTGAATGAAAAGAAAATAAAGGGGATCATACGGCGTATCCCGGTTGGCCAGCAGTGTGCTGGCATCAAATCAAATTTATCTCTACATAATAAAAACAGGATTGTATCAATGGACAGAGTGCCTTTCTTGAATCGTTTTTGTTTTACTCGCAATAGCCTGTTTTTATTGCTGACATATTTGTTTGCGCCCATGGCAGTAGCGGAGGAGTGTGCTGAAACAATGGCCACGGCCACCTCTATTCAGGGAGTTGTGGAGAAGCGCCAAAAATCCGGCGCAGCATGGGAAAAGGTGGCAGCACAGGATACCTTCTGTGTGGGCGATATGGTGCGAACCCGGCTGAACAGTCGCGCTGCACTTTATCTCAACAACGATTCCATATTGCGTTTGAATGAACTTTCTACCGTAACTTTCACCGGCCCGTCCTCACCGGGTACGAGTCAGCTGGATCTGAAAAAGGGTATTGCACATTTTATCAGCCGCATAAAACAACGTTTTGAAGTACTGACTCCCTACGTTAATGCCGCCGTTGATGGTACAGAGTTTGTTGTCGCCGTTGGTGCAGAACACAGTAATGTTACCGTACTGGAAGGTCAGGTGCGGGTCAGCAATGAACAGGGAGAAATCCGCCTGACCCGGGGTGAAGCCGCCCAGGCCCGAGCCGGAGAAGCTCCTGTCTTGCAAACCCGGGTGCAGCCATGGGATGCCGTCAGCTGGGCCCTGTATTATCCTGCCGTGAGTGATTTTTCCGCATTGGTGACGGCAGCCGAAGAACTGCCTGAACCATGGCGCTCTCGTTTACTGCAATCCTTCGACCACTACAAGCAGGGAGAAATATCCGCAGCGCTGACAGAACTTGAATCACTGCCGGACAATCTCCCGAACGGCAATATCTACATCTATCGTGCGGCATTACATCTGGCGGCAGGTCAGGCCGGGCATGCCAGCACCGATCTGGAACTTGCCCTGAAGCAGGATGCCTCTCAAAACACCAGGAATGGAGAAGCTATCGCACTCAAGGCCATCATCGCTGTAACGCAAAACCGCATTGATCTGGCTCTGAAGCTGGCCCGGGATGCCACTGATGCCAGTCCGAAAATTGCCGCCACCTGGCTGGCCAGGTCCTACGCGCAACAAGCCGTATTTGATCTGGAGCAGGCTCGTCGCAGCGTCAAACAAGCAGTGAAACTGGCGCCGGAAAATGCTCTGGCCTGGGCACGGCTGGCAGAACTTCATCTGATGTTTGGTGAACTTGATCGTGCATTACAGGCGGCGTACCGTGCGACAGAAATCTCCCCCCGGCTTGCACGTACACAAAGTGTGCTTGGTTTTGCCTACCTGACACGGATTAAAATCGCCGCAGCAGAGCACGCTTTCACTCAGGCCATCGAACTTGATCAGGCAGCTCCCTTGCCCCGGCTGGGGCTGGGGTTGGCGATGATCCGTCGTGGCGAATTGGCGTCCGGTCGCCACCAGATTGAAATTGCTGCCAGCCTGGCTCCTGCAAATCCACTGATCCGCAGTTATCTGGGTAAAGCCTACTATGAAGAAAAACGTGGCCCGCTGGATGCCACGCAATTTGCCATGGCCAAAGAACTGGATCCCAATGATCCAACGCCTTATTTTTACGATGCCATTTTAAAGCAAACAACAAATCGACCTGTCGATGCGTTAGAAAATTTACAGCGATCCATAATGTTGAATGACCAACGGGCAGTTTATCGGTCACGCCTGTTACTGGATCAGGACCGGGCTGCGCGGGGGGCCAGCCTGTCTCGTGTTTATAGTGATCTGGGAATGGATCAGCTGGCACTCGCCGAAGGCTGGAAATCAGTCACTGTGGACCCGTCTAATCACTCTGCCCACCGTTTTCTGGCTGACGCCTACAGCGCTCTTCCCCGCCACGAAATCGCTCGGGTCAGTGAATTGCTCCAGGCGCAGTTACTGCAACCAATTAATATTGTCCCGGTTAAACCACGTTTTAGTGCGACCTATCTTGATCCTGGCATGGGGCTTGCGAATGCGACGCTGAATGAATATACCCCTTTGTTTGAGCGCAATCAGGTGAAACTTCTTGCCTCCGGGATTGTTGGTAGTAACGACACTCTCGGTGATGAATTGACAGTATCGGGTATTTACAAGCAGCTGTCCTTTAGCCTGGGACAGTTGTATTCAAAAACCGACGGGTTTCGCGAAAATAATGACGAAAGAAATAATTTATATAATATTTTTGCACAATTTGCTGTAACACCCAAACTGAATATCCAGATTGAACACAGGAGTCGTGATAGCCGGTATGGTGACCTGGCGCTTAGTTTTGATCCTGAGTTTTTTAATCCACTTATTCAAACTGATATTAAACAGAAGGATCTTCGTGTTGGGGGTCATTTTGTGATATCACCGAAGTCACGTATTGTTGCGAATGTGACGGATGTTGATCGGGAAAGCGAAGAAAATATAAATAACCCGGTGTTGGCGGAGAGGATTGAATTCAACGATCAGCAAGAAGGTTACCAGGCCGAATTACAATACCTCTTTCAGTCTCGGCGATTCAATGTCACAGCAGGGGGCGGTCGCTATGACGTGGCTTTCGAGAAGCGAGAGGAGATTGACAATGCCCCCTGTTCGTCCCCTTTCCCTATCCCGGGTCTCGTATGCTCAACCAATGATGAATTTACCAGGAAACATGGTAATGCCTATACTTATGTTAACGTGACATACCCCGATAAACTCATTTGGACGGTAGGTGCAAGTTATGATGATTACGAGATTGTTGGCCGGGATAGTCAGAACAAAGTCAATCCCAAGCTGGGCGTGCAATGGCAGATCAATGACAAAGTGCACCTTCGTGCCGCCGGATTTAAAACGTTAAAACGTGCATTGGTGGCGAATCAAACCATAGAACCGACACAAATCGCAGGGTTCAATCAATTTTTTGATGATATCGATGCGACCACGGCTACTCGATATGGTCTTGGGCTTGATGTTTCTTTGACGCGTAGCGCCGATGCCGGACTGGAATTTACATGGCGTAAGCTGGATGTTCCGGTATTGGACAGCAATTCCATCATTACTGAATACAGGGAACGCAACGAAGATATCCACCGTGCCTATCTGTATTTGACACCAACAAAAAATATCGCGATTGGTGGTGAATATCAGTATGAAAATTTTTCTGCCCCTGACGACAACCCTTTAACGCGGAGTAAAACTCATATATTGCCGCTATCATTGCGTTATTTTTCGACCCAGGGGTTCTTTGGCAAACTGGGGACTAATTACGTAAAACAGAATATTTCCAGGACAGGTTCATCTGCGGCGGCCGCTGACGATAGTGATACTTTTGTACTCGTCGATGCGACGCTTGGCTATCGTCTACCAAAGAGAAGGGGCAGCATCAGTCTTGCTGTGCAAAATCTGTTTGATAAAAACTTTAATTACTACGATATTAACCCATGGGTTTCCGAGCTCGTGCGGCCGCGTTTTACGCCCGACCGCAGCTTTTTTGCCCAACTGACATTACATCTGTAGCGCAATATGCAGGTTGTTTTGCGATACTGTATAATATTCACACTAATTGAGTGAATTACTACACTGATACAGCATTATTTTTGATCTAGATTGGCAACAGGTCGAAGGGAAGGCTGTATATGGTAATAGCAGAGGCAGAGTAGTGAGTGTGTTCGTTGTATCTGTACAGACTCCAGCCCGGGAGGCCTGCTTGTACTTGCAGGAAAACTTATAACCAAAAAGGGGGGGGGATATTAACAATGATAAATTATAGCAATAGTTGGGAATCGTACCATATTGGTAGTTACAACGGTGAGTCCTATTACAGAAGATATGCCATCTACTGGGTTAGACGATCATCAAATTTAAGCGGTATCTTGAGAGATCGATTGTTCTTTGCGGGTTTCTCGCGCCCACTTGGCCTGGCCTAGGCGTGTAGCAGATAATATCCAATCGGGCAGGGTGTATTCCATGTGCTGCAACAATTGTTGTGTGTGGAGTGCACTCTGCATTTATACCCGGGATGATACTTGAGTGGGTTGAACGTCTGACCGTCAACACTCCAATACAATATGGTTGATGTACCGCGGGCAGGGTGCATTCTATGCACCATAATCAGAGATGATGGGTAGCGAGGCAAGTTGAGTGGAAGGCGCTCCACCTGTCATTGCGTGAAATTAAACAGAAATCGCGCAATTTTCCATTCGTTATCGATTTTTTTCAGCACAAAAAATGCGCGATAGGATTCGGTGGACACCACCTTGCCGGTTGCCAAAATCTTGAGCTGGCCCTCCGAGCGGGTGCGGGCAAAGGCCAGATTGCCATTCTGTACTACTTCGTCAAAAACAATGTTCACATCCAGATCAATGGTTTTGAATTCATGCTCATAGGCAGCCTTGATTTGCGCCTGTCCTGTTGCTGTCGGTTCTTTTGCGGGCATAAATACCGCATCTTTTGCATACAGCGATAAAACGTCATCAACATTAGAGGCATTCATTGCCTTGCCGTAGGCCAATATCACTTCTTTGATGTGCTGCATTTCTGTGGCATGAGTATTTGTTTGCACACTGGCTTGTGCGTGAGCTGTGGTGCTCACGGCGATTGCGGTGGCCAGGAATAGGGTTTTTGTAAACGATTTCATGTTCGCATCCTGTTATCGGCGGGTTGTGGGGAATAGTTTTCACGGCTCCCGGTCAGGTTAAACGATGTTATTGCCCGGGATAAAGAGCTATTGTCGGGAATCATTATTCCACTGATGGGAAAATCATATGCGGCCTGATTTGAATGCGGTGGCACTTTTTGTGGGTGTTGTCGAGCACAGGAGTTTTTCCGAGGCGTCAAAAAGACTGGCTGTGCCGATATCGACGGTGAGCCGCAAGGTGGCCGAACTGGAAAAAACGATGGGCATTCGTTTGTTGGAACGCTCGACACGCCAACTTCGGTTGACCGAACCGGGGCGCGAATATTATGAGTATTGTCGCCGGGGTCTGGCAGAGTTTGAAGCAGGTGCACTGAAGATTAATGACCGACAGGAAGAGGTCTCAGGAACACTGCGGATATCGGCGCCGCCCAGTATCGCTGATGTTTTGCTTGCGCCGGTGATCAGTGCTTTTCAGGCACATTATCCCGGGGTCAACGCCAATATCCACATGACAGAACGAAAAGTGAATTTGATCGAAGACAAGGTTGATATCGCTTTGCGTGTGGGGCCTCTGGACGACAGCAGTCTGATGGCCAGACGATTGCTGAGTTATCGGCATGTTTTAGTGGCGTCTCCTGAATATCTTGACGCTAATGGAATGCCTGGGCAACCGGATGCGCTGCATTCGCATCGATTGATTTCTTTTGACGGTTGGCATGAGGAAGTATTTTGGGTACTCACGAATAAAGCCGGTAAAAAAAACCAGCAACAAAAAAATGTCGCGAAAATAAAAGTGAACAGCATACTGAGCATTAACGATTATGCCGGTATTCAACATGCCGCCTGTACGGGATGCGGTATTGCCAATATGCCTGCGCTTTTATGCAGCAAACAACTACGTAATAAACAGCTAATCGAAGTATTGCCTGGCTGGCGGTTTGCGCCGGTGGTTCTGTTTGCGGTTTACCCCGGTAATCGAAATATTATGCGCACAGTGCGTTTGTTTATCGATTTTTTAGTGAAATACATGGCAGAGAATGCGGATATGCAAAGCGCGCAATCATTCTGAATTGATGAATATTGGCAGATATTGGTGTGGGGTTGTTTTATTGTGCCCTGAATTTTCCGCTTTCCGGGAGGGAGGGTTGTGTGCTTTCGTTTTTTTCAGGCATAAACCATTGTGCATATGATTCGTTTATCTGAATAGCAACGAACCTGCCGCAATCAGGAAAATCTCCCCAAAATACTTGCGCACGTTTTCTGGTTGATACGTTTTAAATTAGTTACCTTGCAATAGCCATTCTATGTTTCCCCTGTTTTATTCCATTTTCTGACATATACCCAAAGCGATCAGGATGTTTTTGGATGTCCGTAGTTAGATTTGTCATTTGCGAAGCATTGATGAGTTTATCGGAACACCATGAGTTGTAGTAATACTCACTCAGGTCGGCATGATTACTCATGTGTTCGTAATAAATTCATACGTTTTGCCCATAGTGTTTGTATATGCGCAAATATATTATTACTGACTGATCTTGCTTGCTTATGGTGCAGGTTTCACATATCAGGGAAAGTTAAACGGTCCTTTATATTATGAAATTGATGTCATGAGCTGATTACGATTTTGTTCCTGATTTTCATGCTGTGCATTTGATAATGACAAGGTGTTCATTTTTCATAAAATAATGCAAGAAGCATATAACGTTGAGATTTGTTTATCCTGTCTCTATCGCGTATGGAAGCATGGGCATGAGGAATGGGAACCCTGTGCTCATGTTTAGAATACTTGTCTGAAGGCTTGCTGCGGATAAAGTGACGCACGAACAGGTTCTGGAAATACAAACCCGGCTCAATCAAAGGTCATGTGAATTATTCGACTTTAGAACACAGGAAGAAGTTTTTTAAGAAAAGGAGAGCGGGGCAATATGAATTATTCAGAAAAACAACCTCTTGCCATTATTGGAATGGGTTGTCGTTTTCCGGGCAATACTACTACACCTGATGAGTTTTGGGAGATGATGTGTGCTGGTCGTGACGGCGTTATTGAGGTACCCGCAGAACGCTGGAGTGTTCAACGATTTTATGATCCAAATCCCGAAAAAACGGGTAAAACTTATGTAAAACATGGGGGGTATTTACAGCAATCCATAAAAGAAATGGATGCGTTGTTTTTTGGTATTTCGCCTCGCGAAGCTGAAACTCTGGACCCTCAGCAGCGTGTTATGCTGGAAGTGGCCTGGGAAGCCCTGGAGGATGCAGGAGTCACTGCAAGTGAATTGGCAGGTTCAAATACCGGTGTCTTTATTGGTGGTTTCATGATGGATCATTTATGTATGCAAACCAATCCGTTGAATCGACATCTGCTGAATGCTCATTCCGCTATCAGTTTTACTCAAACAATACTTTCCGCCAGGCTTGCTTACATATTTGATTTACGTGGCCCCTGTTTAACAATGGACACAGCCTGTTCTTCATCACTGGTTGCTCTTCATCAGGCCAGTCGGGCAATTTGGCACGGTGATTGTGATCTGGCACTGGTTGGCGGTGTTAATATTATGTATCGGGTCGAGACATTCATAACGATGGCTAAAGGACAGCTGGTGGCAAAAGATGGCCGCAGCAAGAGCTTTGATGCAAGAGGCGATGGTTATGGACGAGGTGAAGGTGCAGGGCTGATTGTTATAAAACCTCTGGTACAAGCGCAGCAAGATGGTGATTTGATTTACGCCAGCATTGTGGCTACGGGTATTAATCAGGATGGCCATACCGATGGCATTACTGTTCCCAGCCCACAAGCTCAAACCGAACTGATGACTTCGGTGATGAAAGAAGCGAATATTACTGCGGATGATATTGCTTATATTGAAGCTCACGGTACAGGAACCAGCATTGGTGATCCCTGTGAATGTCAGGCATTAGGTGATGCTCTGGGGGCTCCTGTGAACAATCCTGTCCGGGTAGGTTCGGTCAAGGCAAATATCGGCCATCTGGAAGCAGCAGCAGGTATTGCCGGTGTCATTAAAGCAGCTTTGTGTCTGGACAAGCAAAGTGTGCCACCGGTCGCCAATTTGCAAACCCTTAATCCGGAAATACCATTTAAACAATTGGGCATACGTATACCACAACAGGTTGAGACGTTATCACCGTCTGATGATGGTCGGTATGTGGCAATTAACTCTTTTGGTTACGGGGGCACCAATGCCCACGCTGTTTTGGTTCAGGCACCTGAGCGATCCACGGTGTCAGAGTCTGGAGTCACTTGTGATTCCGGTTTGTACTTTTTGCCATTGTCAGCACGCAGTGAACAGGCCTTGCAGGATCTTGCGGGGCTTTACGCCAAATTTATTGGAGAGCACAGCCATGCTTTGCAAGCGATTTGTTATTCTGCTTCGACACGCCGGGAACATCATCGTTACCGGTTAGGATTGGTTGCGTCTTCTGTAGAGGAATTTCAACAACAACTCAGTGATTTTTCTGTGGGCAGAGACCAGCACTTGCTGTCAGGGAAGGCACCTCCATTGGCCAAAAAAGCTGTCTTTGTGATGACGGGCATGGGGCCACAGTGGTGGAATATGGGACAGGAGTTGTTCAATAACGAGCCTGTATTTAAAGCTATGGCAGAAAAGTGTGATGCGGTTTTCAAGATCATATCAGGCTGGTCGATTCTGGATGAAATGCAGCGGGAAGAAGTTGATTCCCGTATGGCTGAAACCTGCATTGCCCAGCCGGCAAATTTTGTTTTGCAGGTGAGTTTGTTTGAGTTGTGGTGCTCCAAAGGATTTACGCCATCTGCGATTGTTGGTCATAGTGTGGGTGAGGTCAGTGCTGCTTACGTGTCAGGTGTGCTTAGCCTGGAGGATGCATTGCGTGTCAGTTTTGAAAGAAGTCGCTTGCAACAAACAATGGCGGGGCGTGGAAGAATGTTGGCGGTTAGCTTGTCGCCAGATGCTGCTGAAGCATACATACAACAATATGATAAAAATATCATTTCTTTTGCAGCGATTAACAGTTTGTCATCGGTCACATTATCCGGAGACACCTATGCATTGGAAGAAATTTCACAACAATTAACAGAACGGGATATTTTTAACCGGTTTTTACGTGTTGAGATTGCTTATCATAGCCCGGTGATGATTGAGCTGTATGGCGAGATAATGGAAAATTTAAAAGGTATTCAGCCACAATTACCCTCTATTCCATTATATTCTACTGTCACAGGACAACGTGTTGACAGAGTGTTGTATGACGCTGAATATTGGTATCAAAATATCCGTCGTCCGGTATATTTTGCGGATACAATATCTGAAATCATTAATGATGGTCATCAGTTATTTCTGGAGGTGGGCCCTCATCCGGTGTTGGGGTCTTCTATTCATGAAATGCTGAATCACAACAAGCAACGAGGTCATGTTGTCGCTTCGTTAAAGCGAAAACAGCCTGAATGTGAAACGTTCTGTCAGGCACTGGCAGAGTTGTATTGTGTTGGAATGTCGCCGGATTGGCAGCGTTTTTATCCTGATGGTGGTCAGTTTATACGTTTGCCTTTATACCCCTGGCAACGACAGCGGTATTGGCTGGAAAGTGAAGCCTCGATACTTGATCGCTGTGGTGATTCTTCTGATCATGCAATCCTCGGACATCGACAAAATACACCAACACCCATCTGGACACAGCCGTTAAATGTTCAGTATCTGCCCTGGCTTCTGGATCATAAAGTTCAGAATCTGGTCGTTCTTCCGGGTGCTGCTTACATTGAACTGGCTTTACAGCTACAAATTCTTCATTTAAAAACGTCGATGTGTACGCTTGAAGACATCAGGTTTTTACGTGCTTTGATTATCGATGATCTCAACGAACTCACTTTACAAACGGATTATGATGAAAAACAACAGTGTTTTCGAATTTACAGTGGGAGACCTGATAGCCAGCGATGGCACCTGCATGCTCAAGGCCATTTATCAACATTACTGCCATGTGTTCCTGATCCCGTTCGATTGGACAGTCTGAAAAATGATTGCCATGAGCCGCTTTCTGTTGAAACTTTGTATGCACGTTTGTCCGGCCGGAATTTACAGTATGGCGACATGTTCAGAACGATCAAACAGGCCTGGCGTGGTGAAAATCAAATATTAATTCAGCTTCAGGCTCATGAAATGACTGAGCTGGAAGGTTATGCCTTGCACCCCGTTTTACTGGATGGAGCCTTTCAATCATTGATTGGCATTATCAATGCGGACGATGACAGTAGTTTCATGCCGGTTGCTATTGGAAAACTGGATTTTTTCCAGTCTCCCTCTTCGGTTTTTTGGGCACATAGTCGATTGACTTACCGCGATGACAAATCGATTGTGGCTGATATTCATCTGTTTGGCGAGGACGGCCAGATTTTTGTCAGCGTTCAGCAATTGCAGTGCCAGGCCGTGGTCAACAGCAGTCAGCAACAAAATACTGATGAATGGTTATATCGTATAGCCTGGAAGGCTAAAGATATTGTACGGGGGCAGGCTGATACCGCAGTGCAGGAGAATCCCGCTTCAGCGCGTGACTGGTTGATATTTCTGGATAACAAAGGGATATCTGAAAGTGTCATTGTAAAACTTGAGCAGGCCAATATAGAACGTATTATCAAGGTTTATCCTGCCGATGCATTCAGGGAAATTGATAAAGATGTTTATAGCGTTAATCCTCATAGCTCAAGTGATATGATGAGGCTGATGGACGTGGTTGGTATTGATACGTTGCAGGGAACTTTGTTTGCATGGACGCTCGACCTGGATGAGCAACAGGACCCGGATGGCTCCATGATGACAATGGCTTTATTAAATTGTGCCCGCAGCCTGGTGGCAGCGAGTGATGGTCATCAACATAATCCGAATGTAAATATTCTGAGCAGTGGTGCACAGAGTGTTGCCACGTCAAAACTTAATACTGCCCAGGCAAGCGTGGTTGGTTTGGCCCGGGTCATTACCAATGAATACCCTTTGCAATGTACCTTGATTGATATAGACGAACATATCACCGGGGAAAATATTAATTTATTGGCTGAAGAAATATTGGCAGATGATGAAGAAACGGAAGTAGCTATCTACAATGGCCAACGTTTTGTATACCGGTTGCAATACTGGAAACCTGAAAATGGATTAACAGAATGTGTATTAACCGGGAAAGACTGTTTTACTCTCAAAAAAACCAAAGAACAAGTTTGTTGGCAACAAGATGAACCCGGTTTGTTAATGGATTCTGAAATCAGGGTTCATGTTCAATATGCAATATTGCCAAAAGGGTTTGTTTTTGGGCATTCAAAAAAAATTATTATTGTTGGCCAGGTCATTAAAAGCGAGCATCCGGGGTACCCGTCTCCACAATCGGTTATTGCATTGGTATCAACGACAGGGATCGGTAGTTATATTACGGTCAATGTTGACTCCGGCTTTGTGTTATCACTTGAAGAATCAAAACAGTCTTTACTCAAAAGAGTGGGAAAAATATTTTCAGGAAATCAACGGACAAGTGAAAATGAAGTGGCTTATGCAGGGTTTTTACCTGATTTTGGGCGAGCGTTATACACCTTGAAAAACATTGCCCGGTTGCAATCGGGTCAAACTGTGCTCATTCATGCGAGTGAAGACAACAGCGATATTGCTGCGGCGCAAATTGCATTAAGTAAAACACCACATGTTGTTGTCACCTGTCAAAATGAATCAAAGAAAGAAGTATTACAAACATTAGGTGTCCAGTACATTTTATCTCTCGAAGACAAGGACGTTCTGCAAAAAACAGCCACGATTTATCCGGAGGGTTTTGATGTTATTTTAAATAATTTGCCCGGTGATATAGCTGTGCAAAGTTTAAAACAGGCAAAACCCTTTGCACGAGTGGTGATGAATGCTGCCCATGAGAACACATTGCATGTGCAGTGCAATAATATTCAGATTACATACCTGGATATGGATGCATTGATTGAGTGCCAGCCACGGGTTTATCGCGACATACTTAAGAAAATATTGAATGGATTTGCAGGAGGGGCATGGACTCCTGTGCCAATCGACGTGTATTCTGCCAAAGAGGTTGGCCTGGCATTGTCTTTGTGTCGGGAACACAGTATTGCACTGGCGATTGGTGCCAGCGAAGAAATACCGGCATCGCCAAAATCAACTAATAACGTGTACTTTGGAGAGGGCAGTTACCTTGTTACAGGTGCTTTTGGAGGCTTTGGTCTCAAGCTTGCAGAATGGTTGGCACAACGAGGCGCGAAACATCTGATTTTGGTGGGGCGAAGTGGAGCTGTTAGCTATGACGCAAAAAATACTCTGGCATTACTGCGTGACAGGGGTATAGAAGTCTTTGAAGCCAGAGTAGATATCTCTGAAAGCAGCCAGGTTGAAGCGTTAATGATCCAGATTCGGGATACATTTCCACCGTTAAAAGGCGTATTTCATACAGCGGCAGTATTGGATGATTCAATGTTGAACGATTTAACCACTGAACGATTAACCGCTGTGATGAGACCCAAAGCGTTGGGTGCGTGGCATTTACATTGCCATACCAAAAATTTGGGTCTGGATCACTTTGTATTGTTTTCATCGATATCTTCACTGGTAGGCAAGCCCGGACAAGGTAATTATGTCGCTGCCAATGCTTACCTTGATCAGCTGGCTCATTATCGGCAATCTCTGGGACTTGCTGCTATCAGTCTTGACTGGGGAGTTTTGGCGGAAGTGGGGATGGCTGCCAGACAAGGTGTTGAAGACCAGCTGATGCACATGGGTATTGGTAGTTTTAGCCCGGACGAAGCCATGCAAATGTTGGGCAAGGCGTTGAGCGTGTCAGATGCTCAAATGGGTCTGATGCATATGAACTGGCAGGCATTTAGCCAATCAAACAGCAGTGCAGGTTTTGTATTGCGATATGAGGACCTGTTGAACCCGGAGTGGTTAACGGGCGAAAACTCATTACAGCCGTTTTATGATGAGTTAAACAGCTATAAAGGCCCGGACAGGGTCAATCACCTGGTGTCTTTGCTCATAGAGTGGATTGCGAAAATCATGCGTTTACCGGTGGATAATATCGATACGGATGTGCCTCTGAGTCAGTATGGTCTGGATTCCTTGATGGCCGTAGAAGTTCAGGCCATGGTTGAAAAACAAACCGGGGCAAGATTATCCATGTTGGAGTTCATGCAGGATAACAGCATTGATTTGTTGGCTGACAAGTTATTAATTCGTCTGGAACAGCATCTTGATTAAGGAACGGAAATTAAATAACTCATACAATTAGCATCTCTGCTTCAGCTCGTTTTCGCCCGTTCTTCAATCAAAAAAGCTCGAAATAGAACAACTATTTCTGTACTTTTGCTCAATCAGAACGAACGGATACGGGCCAAATCAGAGCGCCACTTGTATAAGTTATTTAATTTCCATTCCTGAGATGTGAAGACCTGGCTGGCTATTTGAGTATTCTGATAATGAGAAAAAATATTATTTATGGTCGTTATACCGCATTAACAGACAAACCTTATGTGGTTTTTTTAGTGGGTATGCGTATTAATCAATTGTGGGCGATACACCGCTGGGTACCCGTGTTTATGGCAATGACCAGAATGATGATCGAGTTGCGAAAAGACGCATCCAGTGGAGTGCTTTCGGCACAAACACGATTCTCATGGCGTGAAATCATGGTGCAAAGTTATTGGCGGTCTTATGATGAGCTGGAGCGTTATGCAAGGGCTGTTAATACTGAGCACCTGTCTGCCTGGGAGCGCTTTAATAAAAAAGTGAGTGCTGGTGGTGTTGTTGGTATCTGGCATGAAACCTATCTGATTGACCCTGATCATTATGAAAACATTTATGTCAATATGCCGGTTTCCGGTTTTGCCAAATCGAAAACCAGCGACTTTATTATCGCAACAGGAAAAAATGAAACGTCACGAAAACGTTTGGGTGGTCATAATGACGTTGCGGTGAAATCGCCAGAGCCATCGCAAAACCAGAGTGCAAAGGGATAGCTTTACGGTGGCATGCTAAAAATATTCAACTGAAAAAATCATTGGTTTATATTCGGTGGAACAGGTTGTTCTTCGATCACGAATCACCGGGTCATAAAATCTAACGCAAAGGTGCGAAGACGCAGAGAGTGCAGAGATCCACAGTATTTGAGATTTTTTTATCTCTTTTGTTCGTTATCCTCATAACCCTTTGCGCTCTCTGTGTCTTTGCGTTGGGTTTTCATTATCCGTTATTCAGGCTCAACCAGCATCGTCGGTTTCTCGTTGAGGTTCGCAAGCTCACCGCCAACCTACGATACACCGCTTTTTGTTAACTTAATGACACTGGGGATCTAGCCCTTAATTCACATTTTAACCCAGCGGTTGCACCGAGCCCGGTTTTACCTGCCCGTCGAAGGCTTCGACGATGGCCTGTACGGTTGCATCGTTACTGATGGTGGATTCTGCCTGACTTTGACGGGCATCAACACGTTCCTGCTGGCGTTCCGCCGGAGTCGCGGTGCTGGCACCTTCCAGTGTGATGTTGAGCGTAACGTTCTGCTCCAGGTGCTGCCCCAGCGCCTTTGCCAGACCTTCTTCACGGCTTTTGCTCAACAGGTATTTATGGTTAGGTGACATGCTGAGCCGGAAGCTGTTGCCATCTCGCTGGACGAGTACACAGTTGGTGGCCAGTTGCAACAACATACCGGAGAGTTTCATGGCAGCGACCATGTTTTCCCAGTCATCGGAGGTAGCGGATGAGGGCGATGTTGTTGGCGCGGAGGGCGCGGCCGGTGTTGTCGATGGTGCGGGTTCTGCCACACCGGGTACGATGCCGGGAGCCGGGTCGGGGCGAGCCATTGCTTGCGCGGGGGCGGCTGCGGCCGGTGTCGAGGCGGGTTGTGCCGTGGTACTGGCCGGGCGAAATGCCAGCATGCGCAGCAACACCATTTCAAAACCGCCACGGGCATCCGGGGCCAGCGGCAGGTCACGACGACCGATGAGACCGATCTGGTAATAGAGCTGTACATCTTCGGGCGTCATTTTTTGCGCCAGGGTTACGATGGCTTCGCGGTCACCGAGTCCGTCATCAATGGCATCGGGAGCGGTCTGCGCCAGGGCAATGCGATGCAGGGTGGATATCAGTTCCGCCAGTACGCCCGCAAAATCCGGACTGTGTTGTGCCAGTTCGCTGATGCGTGTCAGCAGGCCAGGGGCATCGTTGTCCGCCAGCAGGTTTAGCAGGTCGATGACGTGATCCTGTTCGATCGTGCCCAGCATGGCGCGCACGTCCGCTTCGTGTACCTTGCCGCTGCCGTAGGCGATGGCCTGATCCAGCAGGCTCAGTGCGTCACGCATGGAGCCGTCGGCGGCGCGGGAAATCAGCGCCAGCGCGGCAAGTTCAAAGTCGATATTTTCATTGCCCAATACCCGTTCCAGATGGCCATGGATTTGTTCCACGGGCAGACGTTTGAGGTTGAACTGCAAACATCGGGAAAGAATGGTGACGGGCAGTTTTTGCGGGTCGGTGGTGGCCAGCAAAAATTTCACGTGCGGTGGCGGTTCTTCCAGTGTTTTCAACAGCGCATTGAAGCTGTGGTTGGAGAACATGTGTACCTCATCAATAAGGTAGACCTTGTAGCGGCCACGGCTGGGCGCGTATTGCACATTTTCCAGCAGCTCGCGGGTTTCGTCCACTTTGGTGCGCGAGGCAGCATCTACCTCGATCAAATCCACGAAGCGGCCCTCGTTGATTTCGGTGCAGGCTGAGCATTCACCACAAGGAGTAGAGCTGATGCCTTTTTCACAGTTCAGTGATTTGGCAAGAATGCGTGCAATGGTGGTCTTGCCCACGCCACGGGTACCGGTGAACAGAAAGGCATGGTGCAGGCGGTCGTTATCCAGCGCATTCACCAGTGCCTTGAGCACATGCTCCTGACCCACCAGTTCAGTGAAAGTGCGGGGACGCCATTTGCGTGCGAGGACCTGATAGCTCATATTTTTTTTACAATTTTAGAGGGCTGAAAGACTGGGCATTGTAGCGGTGATTGGGCACGGGGCACTAGTACTCCGTCCAGATTATATTGAGGAAGAGATGCTGCAATTTATTTTGTGCATCCCTGGCCTGTAGGGGCGATCCTTGTGATCGCCCTTTATCTGAACCCGCTCTTGCGGCCTCTCGCCTGGTCCCGACAGATTGTAAATCATTATTTTGGAAATCAGGCATGGTTTATTTCTCAAGTTCTGAATTGTCCGGATGAAAACCTCAGGCGAACGGATTGTTTTAAAGCCATATGCCAATTCCATAGCCCCTGAAGACCATTTTTTGTGGTCCCGCAGCAAGGGGAAGAACACGGCTTTTTAATCTCTATGGGTTCAATTCCCCGTAGCTTGCTGCTGCGAATACCGTCATTCTGGCGCAGGCCAGAATCCAGAGGTTGAAACCCCTGGACACCGGCCTTCGCCGGTGTGACATTAATCGCTTTGAGTTCAATTCCCCGTCAGCTTGCTGCGGAGTCGTTTATTAACAAATCGCTGCGTATTTTGCCCCAATCTCATTCTGAGGACAGTAAAGATGAAAAAGATTTTTCCCCTTGCGGTATCAGTGGGGTGTGCAAAGTGGTGACATGGTGACCACTACCGTTGCCTCCGGTTTTACCGACTGGTTCGATGTCTATAGCGCCACTACAATCTATCGCTGGGAAACCGGCACCAATAACTGGAACCAGCATGTTTCTGTGACGGGTACCGGTGGCATTGTCAACTTCGATAAACCATTACAAATGACTTATCAATATGCCCTGGGTGATGATCACCAATGGTGATAACTTCGTTGCTGGCGCTACATTCCTGTTGGAATATGGTGGTCCAGGTGAGCTGTGGGGTTTTCCATGGGAAGATGATGATGGTGATGGTCGCTGGTACTCGGCACTGACACTCAAGGATGGTGTTACCCTGACCGATGGCACCAACAGTTTCAGGGTACGCGGCATAGAGAAAGAACAGACAATGCAGGAGGTTGCTCTTTCCTCTTGTGATGTGCTGGATGTCAGTACTGCACTTGATATGGCATTGCCTTTAGCAGTATCTGGTACCCCGGGTTTTGCATGGAGAGATATGCCAACGGGAACGGATGCACCGGCTGTCATCGAGGGTGAGCTTCAGTAGTAAAAAGCCAAACGAGCCAACAAGGCCTCATTCCGCAAGGGATGGGGTCTTTTTTGGAGTGTGCGTTCCCTGATTTTGCCAGGTGCCTGGTTAAAAGTCTGCGTTGCAGAAAACTGTTGGCAGGTGTTGACCAGGTACCGGGAGATAACGGGTGGCAACCCGCACCAGCCATACCCCGGCACACGAACTCATTGTTGCCGCTGTGCTCCCTTCCAGGCTTGACGGGGTTCACAATTTATCGTTGCGAGAGGACCAGCACGGGTCACCATATTTGGTGAGATCGCCCCAGACTCGGGACAGAGGCCAACGTCGTCAGCGTACTCAATATCAATGTCTGCACGTTGCTCCTGAATGTTTAGATCAACACCGCTGATCTGCCAAGGCGACTGTATACCTAATAGATGATTGTAATGCTCTTCTATTTCCATGGACTATTTTGCTACCCTGAGGTTATTGAAAGCAGGGATTTTGCCTGAAAGTTCACACAGATCTACGAAGAGCCCATATTTGAAATATCTTCACTGTTATGTCGTATACGTACAACAAAAATATGATTGTTTTTGATTCGATAAAAAATAATGTGTTTCTGGTGTTCGTGTCGAAAGAGGTCTTTTGAAAGATCATTAGCAGTACGACCAATATTTTGATTTTCAAATATTAACAAAAAACAATTTTCCAACAAGTCAGTGTATCTGTTTGCTTGAAGTTCACCATGATTCTTAGTAGGTATATTTGTAAATTTTCTTAAAATCAGCATCAGCTTTTTTAGAAAGTTTATAACTCATTTTTTAATTCTTGCTTTGCCTCAAGTGCAATTTCTTTCAACGTTCGGTTGCTTTCGCCACTTTCATCACCTTCGATAATAGCTAATTTTAAGGCATCGAATTTTTGTTCGTGCTCTTCAAGCAAGCGCATTCCGGCTCGTACGGCTTCGCTCTTTGATTCAAAACGACCTTCACTAATTTTCGAAACGATAAAACTCTCAAAATGTTTACCTAACGTAACGCTTGTATTTCTGGACATAACACCACCTCGCGCAACCAATGTGTATTAGTAATTAATACACTATGTCGGCAGAATATCAATAAAAAAAGGGGGTTTGATGCAATTAATCAATAAAACATCTTTGGTTGTACACGCCTCGATGAATCAAATTAATTTTTGGCCAATACGCCACGAGCGTTGAGTGGTTAGTGATAATCACTCCACTCCGTGCTTTCTCGGCCTTAACGCAGGCAGTGTGGTTGTTCCTCATCAACAAACAAGTGATAACGCCGCCGGGTGAAAACAGAGGCCTGGTCTTACGGGTTGTGCCTGAAAATCAGTGACAGGCTGAACGGATCAAGCCAATGTCGGGTGGATTTATGTCATTGATATTGCTCAAGCGGTTCAGATTGATGGGTGAGCAAAATTGCGTCGTGCGCAATCGGGTGTCTAACGCTATGGAGAGAAAAAATATCTCGCAGCTGAAATCAGGGTGGCAACCCGTACCAGCCACACCCCGGCACACGAATCCACTGCTGCCGCTGCTCCCTTCCAGGTCTGACGGGGTTCACAATTTATCGTTGCGAGGGGACCGGCACGGGTCACCATAAAACGGTTTTGACGTGATGCCGGTGATCCGGTTCACGTCAGAGGGCGGCTATGATACCCAAAAAGACGTTTGAAGACACGCTTTGTGTGGAATGGCAGGAATAATCAGTCCAGCAAGGCGATGGCCTTGATTTGTGCGAAAACGGGTTTGCCGGGTTCAAGCGCCAGTGCAACAGCGGATTTGCGGGTGATGCGGGCGAGCAGCGGTACGCCGTTGGCATTGAGCTGTACCAGCAATTGTGCCCCGGGTTGCATGACGTTTTCCTCGTTCAGTGCAGTTACGGTAACGGGTACAATATTCAGAATACTGGTGCCGGTCTGCTGTTCCAGGGTGAGGCTGACATCGCGAGCCAGTACCCGTAGACGGATATTTTTTCCCATCGCCAGTTCGCTGTCCGGGCCAGGATGTGGCACGCTGAACTGGCCACCGGGAAAGGTCAGCCGGGCGAGGTTGAAGGATGCATCGTAGCCGCTGGCCTCGATAATAGCCGCCGCATCGTGATCGTGGGCCAGCGGCAGGTCGGCACGGGTCAGCATTTCCGCAATGGGCCCACTGGCCTGCACACGACCATCATCAAGTAACACCAGATAGTCGGCCAGACGTGCCACTTCGTCGGCCGCGTGGCTGACGTACAGTATGGGAATATCCAGCTCGCTGTGCAGGCGCGCAAAAAAGGGCAGGATTTCCCGTTTGCGTTGCTGGTCCAGCGCCGCCAGTGGTTCGTCCATTAACAACAGTTGCGGGCTGCTGAGCAGAGCGCGGGCGATGGCTACCCGCTGGCGCTCGCCACCGGACAACCGGGCAGTCTGACGTGGCAGCAGGGTGGAGAGGTCCAGCAATGTTACCGCCTGATCAAAATCAAAACGCCGTTTTTCCGCAGGCAGTCGCTTGAGACCGTATTCCAGATTTTGTCGCACAGAAAGATGCTCAAACAGGCTGGCTTCCTGAAACACGTAGCCCAACTCACGTTGATGAACGGGCAGGCAATGCGTTTCGTCCTGCCATACTGTATCGCCGATGACAAAGCGACCGCGTGTTTCTTTTTCCAGCCCGGCTATGGCACGCAGCAGAGTGGTCTTGCCACAGCCCGAAGGACCAAACAGGGCGGTGATGCCTTGCGATGGTACGCAAAAAGTGGCGTCCAGCGTAAAGTGGTCACGTTTTAAATACAGTTGCGCTTCAATGGTCATGGGGTTGCCACCCGGTAACGGCGATTCAGCGTATACACCGAGAGCAACAGAATAAACGACAACAGTAACAAACCGCCGGATAACAGGTGGGCCTGCCCATATTCCAGTGCCTCAACGTGGTCATAAATGGCAATGGACAGCACCTGGGTTTCGCCAGGGATATTGCCGCCGATCATCAGCACCACGCCAAACTCCCCTACGGTATGCGCGAAGCCGAGTACCGCAGCGGTGAGATAGCCGGGACGCGCCAGCGGTAATACGACACTGAAAAACTGATCCACGGGACGGGCGCGCAAGGTGGCGGCAACTTCCAGTGGACGGCGACCGATGGCGGCGAAGGCATTTTGCAAAGGTTGTACGACAAATGGCAGTGAATAAAATACTGAGCCTATAACCAGCCCGGTGAAGGTAAATGCCAGTGACTGGATGCCGAAGGTTTGCATTAACGGGCCCAGTGGCCCGTTGGGGCCGAGCATGATGAGCAGATAAAAACCCAGCACCGTGGGCGGCAGAATCAGTGGCAGTGCCACCAGGGCTTCGACAATCACTTTGTAGCGAAAACGACTGTGTGCCAGCCACCAGGCCAGGGGTGTGCCCAGTAATAACAGAATGATTGTGGTCAGCCCGGCCAGTTTGAGCGTGGTCCACAGGGCGAGCATGTC